>RDSB01000019.1 GCA_004923195.1 Marinifilum sp. JC120
AGCTTCGTTATATGAATAGCCTAGATCGGTGACGAGCTTGACGGCAGACTTCCTAAATTCTTCTGAATACTCTCGGTTACTCATGACTGTCTCTCCATGAGCTGACCTTAACCTCTCGAAGACTGTCCGTCATCTATAGGGCACTTCATTCTTCATTTTAGCATCCAATTAAAACTCTTCCTTGTCTTACAAATGGAAGTGAGGCATTTTTAATAAATCTGATAATTTTGGAATAAAAGGAAATGCTATCCAGTTATGCCAATCACTCCTGATATAATTCTTGTTCTTGCGGTACTTTTTCTGGTCGTACTCTTTTTTGTTTTTGAATGGGTGCGCGTGGACATGGTCGGTATTATGGTCATGGTTTGTTTGCCTTTACTTGGGCTGGTTACACCTGAGCAGGCCATCAGTGGCTTGAGCAGTAATGCAGTTGTTTCCATCATTGCAGTGATCATTATCGGGGCGGGGCTGGATAAAACCGGGGTAATGAATAAGCTTGCGCAACTGATCCTTAAATTCGCTGGCCATGATGAAAACAAGATCACTTCAATGGTTTCCGCTACTGTAGCGGGGATTTCTGGGTTTATGCAGAATATTGGAGCGGCTGCGCTTTTTATGCCTGCCGCTAGACGCATTTCCATTCAGACTGGTGTTCCGGCCTCACACATTTTGCTGCCCATGGGGTTCTGCGCCATTATTGGGGGAACACTTACCCTTGTCGGATCAAGTCCCCTTATTTTGCTGAATGACCTGCTGACTGTACGCGGTGTAAGCTATGAGCATTTTGGTATGTTCAGCATGACGCCCATCGGGGTAATGTTAATTGTTTGTGCTTTGCTCTATTTCAGTGTGTTCGGGAAATGGATTCTTCCACGAAGTAAGGCTAGCAAGGTTAGCGGGCCACTTTCTCCATTGCTCGATAAAACCTACCATGATGTAGGTGAAATTTATGAAATGACAATTCCGGACCACGGTTTTCGCGAGCAGTGTCTGTCCGAATTGCAGATCCGTTCAAATTATGCCTGCTCTGTCCTAGCTTCCTACAACGCCATTACCCATAAAAGAAATGTTGCCCCTCGCCCTGAAGATACACTTTGTCCGGGGGATACCATTGCAGTAATCGGTGAGGCCATGTTCATTGAAAGATTGTCAGCAGATTTCGGGTGGGTAATTTCTTCGGAAATCAAGGTGTTTGCTGATGACCTTGCTTCTACTAATGCCGGGATCATGGAAGGTATTATTTCTCCCAGATCGCAAATGGTAGGCATGACTGTTGGCGAGATTCAGTTGCGTAAAAAATATGGTGTTGTGCCGTTGGCAGTGTTCAGTGGGCATGAAATGATAATTAGCGATTTATCTAATTTGGTTGTCAGTGAAGGTAATGCCTTGTTGCTGCACGGCAAGTGGAGTGCTTTTCATCAGTTCAAGGATCAGAATGATCTTGTTTTCACTGAGCCTATTAAAGGTGAGTTGTTGCGCGAGGATAAGGCCCCTTTTGCTTTAGTTTGTCTGGCAGTGACTATGTTTATGATTCTGGTGCTGGATATTCAGCTTTCCATTTCACTTCTCTTCGGGGCTATGACCATGATTCTGGGCCGCGTGCTTACAATCGATGAAGCCTACCGTTCAGTTGATTGGATGACTGTTTTTCTTCTGGCTGGTTTGATTCCACTCGGGCTTGCTTTCGAGAATACAGGGGCCGCAAAACTGATTGCGGATATGCTCATGAATGCAGTGGGCGTGCCTTCGCCAACCGTGCTGCTTATCTGTATTGGTTTGCTGACTTCTTTTTTTACTCTTTTCACTTCCAATGTCGGTGCCACGGTTTTACTTGTTCCATTATCCATGAACCTTGCGCTTTCCTGCGGGGCTGATCCCCGTGTGGCTGCGATGACCGTGGCTTTGGCTGCATCAAATACGTTCATCCTGCCGACACATCAGGTGAATGCACTGATCATGCGTCCTGCGGGATTAAAGGCTGTGGATTACCTGCGGGCCGGGACCGGGATGACCATCATTTTTATGATTGTGCTGGTGGCGGGTATGCAGATGTTTTTTTAAGTAAGCGATGATTTGACTCTACATATTTAATAAATTATTCCTCGGGTATATGTTTCAAGATAAATACTTACTTCATAAAAGACAGGCAAACAATACTTCTGACCGATTGCGTACAATTGCTTTAGACGTGACCAATCGATGTAATATGTCTTGCTCTCATTGCTATGCTTCTGTTTTCAAGCAACAGCCAGACGTTGACCTTGAGTATTTGCGGAAGTTTACTCAAGAAGCCTATGATTTGGGTGTTTTTCATTATGTCCTGCAGGGCGGAGAGGCTATTCTTGAGTTTGATAGACTGAAAAGCATTATAGAAATGATCCATCCTAAGGAAACTTATATTAATGTAGTATCCAATGGTTGGGAAATGGATATTCATAAAATTCGAGAATTAAAAGCCTTAGACGTTGATAAGATATGTTACAGTCTTGATTCCGGTTTCGCGGCGGAGCATGATGCCAATAGGATGGTTGGAGCATTTAAAAGAGTCATTGATGCGGTAAAAATGACAACTGCTGAAGGGCTTCATTCTGCTGTCTCCACAGTGGTTTTGCATAAAACTATTGAGCAGGATAGTTTCAAGAAGGTTCTGGAGATCGGCAGGGAATTGCAGGTCAGGGTCGAAATTCAGGTCGCTATGCCAGTGGGGAAATGGGACGGGATCAGGGATATACGGATTACACCTGATGAGGCATCACAGCTGAAGGGTATTTTTGAATCTAATGGTAATTTGCCAAATGGACAACGGCATATAGGTCGGGACATCTATGATTGCAATGGCATAGACCATTGTCCTGCCGGGCAGAATTTTATGGCAGTGAGCGCCAGTGGCGAGATTTTTCCCTGCAATTTCTGTCAGTACACTTTGGGAAATATTAAAGACACATCTCTGGCAGAAGCCCGCGCGGCTTTACTGACAAGTAAATGGTTTCAAGGGACTCATCCTTGTTGTTTGTTGGGTGAAGATGATGAATTCTTTGATAAATATGTAACCCCAAATGTTGATCGCATAAGGCCTCTGGATGCCTATAAACTTTTTGATCTCAAGGTGGAAAATGACAAATAATTTTGACGGATTTGCCAAGTCTTTGAGTGACAGCGATGTAGAAGAGAAGATTGCCGAACATTGTGTCGAACATGGTTTTTCTGCCTTAGATGCAGCCAAGCATTGGATGGTATTGGGGCGTAGGCAATGGATTAAAAGATTTCTGGCCCACTCTGAATTATTTCATATGACCCTTGAGGTTCCCGGCGATATCGCAGAACTCGGCGTATTTAGGGGGATGGGGCTTTTTACTTGGGCAAACCTGCTTGAATCATATTGTATTGGAGACCGTACCAAGACTGTTTGGGGGTTCGATAATTGGGAGGGATTTACCTCTTTCGCGCCTGAAGATGGGAAATCAATTGAAGAGTCAAATAAGATGATCGGTGGATTTTCGCCCAAGGACCATTATCAGGAACTTTTGGATGCAATTAAGCTTTTTGATAATGATCGTTTCATTCCGCAAAAACCTCGAATTAAGCTTGTTGAAGGGCAGATCGAAGAAACCTGCAAGAGGTTTGTTGAGGAGAATCCCGGGGTGCGCTTTTCCTTGATTCATTTTGATTGTGATCTTTATGCCCCTACTAAGGCAGCACTAGAGGCGTTCTGGCCCTTGTTAAGCAGGGGCGGGGTTATCCTGTTTGATGAGTATGGGATTCAGCAATGGCCTGGTGAGACCAAGGCAGTGGATGAGTTTTTTGCGGACAAGCCTGAAGTGAGGATTAAGACATTACCTTGGACCAATGTGCCTGCCGGATATTTGATTAAAGAGTAAATTGTTTTTTTAAGCATAAAATCTAGCTGAAAAATTTTACTCTATCCCCATATCAAAACAAATATAAGTATACTCACCCATATTCTGATGAGTAATGTTTTCAACTATTCTGCCCAAAAGTATCAAACCTAGCTTGTTTAGTTCTTTTTCCCCTATGTGTTCGATGTTTTCTGATATTTCGCATACATCATCAAGTTCACTTTCAATTCTTGAACCGAAAGATATTTCTACGCAGATTCTTTTATTTAAACGATAGGCTTTATATCGAATGGTTCCTTTTATATTTTCCTGTTCAAATTCTGAAAGAGCATGAATAAAAATTTCCTCACAGGCGAGATCCAGATAATTTGATTGTTTTAAGCTCATACCTGCACGGGTAGCGAATGATGAAGTTTTGCGACGTATGGTTGTAATTTCCTCTGTGTTTGGTTTTACATGAAAGAGTACAAAGTGCTTGATGCTCAGTCTGGTGAGTATCGTTAAGCCAACAGCTACCAATCCTCCGACAGCAAAACCGTTACCGGTCAAAGGTCTGATAAATTCTGGAAATGCATCAGGGAAAAAATTAACGTTTCCTGCAACAAGGCCTATGCTGAGAGATAATCCGGCAATGACTCCGTTACGATAATCAAGCTCGGCAGCAATCATGCGCATTCCTGTTGAAAAAAGATGCGCCACAAGTACCACCCCGGCAGCTCCCATAACTTCTCCCGGTATAGAAGCAAATATGTGTGCAGTTTTTGGGGAAAAGATAAGAGTCATCAACATAATAGACGCTATGATGGCGACCCGGCGTTTTGCCACATCAGTGATTTCCATGAGCGGGATGTTTGGTGAATGAGACGAAGAGGGCATCCCGCCTGCAATGGAGGTCAGGGCCATGCTTATGCTGTTGGAATAGAGACCGCCTTGAATAGCATCAAAGTTTGTTTTTCTGTGTTCAGGATTAGCCACCCTTTGCAGTGCCATTGCATCACCTACATATTTGATGCTTGTTACCTGCATAGAAACAATGAAAGTGAAATAAGTAGCCCAATGGCCTAGGTTAGATATATCGAAGTTTAATTCTGGCCAATGCAAAGGGGGAAGCCCCAGCCATGCTGCATGTTGAACTCTGGTGAAGTCAATTCCATCTATAGCGAATTTGGCAATGATCCCGGCGCAGATTCCTAAAAAAAGTCCCCATGGCCTCAATCTATCACGTCCGAACCATTCTGCAAAAATCATGACCAAAATAGTCACAGCTCCAACAA
Source organism: Marinifilum sp. JC120 (assembly GCA_004923195.1). Lineage (NCBI taxonomy): Bacteria > Pseudomonadati > Bacteroidota > Bacteroidia > Marinilabiliales > Marinifilaceae > Marinifilum > Marinifilum sp. JC120. The sequence continues at coordinate 5,132 of RDSB01000019.1, forward strand.
GTATATCTAGTCCTCCTGATCCGTCACTAATGGATCCTGCACTTACCCATGTTTTCATGGAATCTTTTAAGAGTCCGGTCATGGCGAGCATGATGATAACGCCACCTACTGTGGGGGTCAGAATATGGCGCATGAACCTGATGCCGTAGCTGAACATAATTTGAAAAGGTGTAGCCATTAGCACCAGCGTTGAAAATAGAGAAAATCCACCCATGCTCATAGCGGCGTGGGCGCATGACATAAATGCACCGGAGGTACCCATGAACATGGGCATTCCCAGTCCGATTCGGTTGAATTTCCAAAGCTGAAGAAGCGTGGAAAGACCTGCGCCGATTGTTGTTATAAAAATGATGTAATGGGTTTCACCTCTGCTTAGCCCATGAATTTTGGTAAGCATTGCTGGGGCTAATACGATCCCGACGAAAAGGATAATTACATGCTGTAAACTTAATACAGTTGTGACAAGACCGGAGTAAATATTTTTGTTTTTTAAGCTGTCATTTAAAGACATAAGCGACGCTCTTTTTTAAGAGTGGTGAACATGTTCGTTTCTGCGGGGTGCTATTTTTGAAATAAATCTAAAAAAATCAATATGTCAAGAATTAGCGGAGGTCACAAAAAGCCACAGAACCTTCATGAGGCACTGTGGCTTATATATTGATCTTTTCCTGACTTAAAAATTAATATCCAGATACTTTCCTTATTTATATATCGCAATGTCCTTAAGCAATAATCGCAGCCGTCTATGAAGCAGCAAACGCAATAATTGAAGTATTCCCGACCTTGTTGCCGAGCAAATTTTGTTCTTGTTTCTTTCTAATACATAGCCTGTGGCAGATATAAAATTATCTGCGGGAAGATGGCAAAGAGAATAATTCCTACCAGAATTGCCAGTAAAAAGGGCATGGTTCCTTTGAATATATCCTCAAGGGTGATATCCGGGGCGAATTTTTGGGCCATGCCGTAGACCACGTAGACATTGATCCCTACGGGCGGTGTGATGACTCCGATCTGGGTGACCAACACGATGATGACTCCGAACCAGATGGGATCGAAGCCCAGTGTGGTGATGACCGGATAGAAGACCGGGATAGTCAGCATTATCAGGGCCAGCGCGTCCATGATGCAGCCGCCGATAAAGTAAACAAACAGTATCATTGATACAATGATCAGCGGATGCAGGTCGAAGGATGCGGTCCATGCAGCCACATTGAAAGGGATGCGGGTCACGGCCAGAAATTTACCGAAGATCAAAGCCCCGGCCACGAGGAAGAGCACCATCACCGAAGTTCGCAGGGTCTCATACAATGAGTTAACAAAGGCCTGCCAGCTGAGCTGACGTTTGATGATGCCCAGTATGAGAATGCCCAGCACACCCACCGCAGCGGATTCGTTGGGAGTGAAAAATCCAAAGAACATTCCTCCGATTACAAGGGCGAATACGGCAATGGTATCGATAAGTCCCATGAGAGATTTCAGTTTGGCACTCAAGGGGAATTTTTCACCTTTGGGTCCGAGGCTGGGATCACGGTGACAGACCAACGCAATGGCGATGATGAACAGGATGGTCAGCACTACCGAGGGCAGGATTCCAGCCATGAACAATTCACCGATGGATTGCTCGGTAAGGATTCCGTAAACAATCAGCACGATACTGGGCGGCATGATCATGCCAAGTCCCCCGCCGGAAGCAACGGAACCAGCTGCAAGGGAATTGGCGTAGCCGTACCGTTTCATTTCCGGGATGCCGACTGTTGCCATTGTTGCAGCGGTAGCAGGGCTGGAGCCGCAGACCGAGCCGAAGGCGGTGCAGGCGGCAACGGTTGCCATGGCCAGTCCGCCCTGAATATGTCCTAGAAAATGGTAAGCCGTGCTGTAGAGCCTGCGGCTGATCCCGCTGTTAAAGGCCAACTGGCCCATAAGGATAAACAGCGGAATGGTGGACAGGCTGTAGGATGAAAAAGTGTCGTAAAAGTTGCGTGAAAGCAGGTTCATGCCGCCTTTTACGGAGATGAGCATGGAGAAGCCGCCAAAGCCCACAAGGGTCATGACGTAAGCCACGGGCATGCGGGTCATGAGCAGGGCAAGCATCACAAAGATGCCTATAATTCCTAGAGTTGTCGGTTCCATTTATTCTTCCCCTGTGAAAAGCAAGATGAGTTCTTTCAGCAAGGTAAGGGTAAAGCAACCGAAACCGAAAGCGAGTGCGAAAATGACCATATCAGTAGGCAGCTCAAGAGTCATGGAGACTTCTTCTGCCTCGCGCATGGAGCAGCCGTAAAGGTAAAGTCTCCAAGTGACCATACTGAAAAGAGCAACGCTCATGGAAGTGGTGATGATCCTGACAATGCGCCGGGTGCGGGCGTTCATTTTGCTATACAGGAATTCCACGCCGATGTTTGCTTTCTGGGACTGGGCATAACCAAGGGCCAGCCCGGTGGTCAGTACAGCCAGAACCGCAACAATATCTTCGACCCCGAAAATAGGGGTATCCAGCACGCCGCGTGAAATAATGTCCGCCCCGGTCATAAGTGCCATACCGATCAAGCAGATGGCGGCGATGTTTTTTAAAAGTGCCTCAAATTTATCAATGAGGTTTAAAGCTTGATTACCCACTACAATCTCCAAATTTACTAAATTCCCCCCGCCATGCAGAACAGGGCGGAGGGAATAAAACCTATATTGATGTGATTATTGTACTTTATTTAAAGTTTCTACGGTGAAGTCGAGAATTGCTTTGCCGTCGAGTTTCTTCTTACCAGCTTTCTTGATGTACGCATCCATCATGGGAGCGGCTTTTTCTTTCCAGCGTTTGCCTTCAGCTTCGCTCAGCTCGATGAACTGCCCGCCTTTCTTGGTCAGGAACTCGCGGCCTTCCTTGTCGCTTTCATCCCATGCCTGACCATGTTTGGTTGCGAATTCTTTGTTGATATCCATGATTATTTTCTGGTCCTGTTCAGAAATAGCATCCCACTTGTCCTTGTTCATTACAGCAAAGAAGGTGGTGGTGTAACCGACCGGGTAATCGAGGGTACAGTAATCAACAACTTCGCCCATTTTCCAACCCTTGTTGGTTTCCATGGGGTAGACGCCGCCGTCTACAACACCCTTGCGGATGGCTTGATAAGTATCAGGCATGGACATGGCTACCGGGGCCGCGCCGAGTGCCTTGAGCAACTGGGCTGAGTTACCGGTTCCGCGCAGTTTTATGCCTTTGAGGTCTTCAAGGGTCTTGACTGGTTTCTTGGCAGTGAAAAGCAGTCCGGGACCGTGGGCATGAAAGAAAAGTACTTTTACATCGCGCAGTTCCTTGGGCTGGAACTTATCGTAAACCGTATTAGCAACCTTGGTGGCTGCAACGCCGGATTTGTAGCCAAGGGGCAAATCAACTGCGGCCATGGTCGGGAAGCGGCCGCGGGAGTAAGCCAGCGCGGACATGCCGATATCGGAAAGGCCTTCCACAACACCGTCGTAGCACTGCTTGGCTTTGGTCAGCGTGCCGCCGGGAAAGTAGGCAATGGTTACACGTCCGTCAGTGCGTTTAGTTACTTCATCGCTCCATTGCTGGGCCAGCTTGGACTGGATGTGGGTGGGTGGGAAAAAGTTTGAGTAGGTCAGGTTGACGGATCTAGCACCAGCAGTAAGGGGCAGGGCGCACATGCACATGGCTGCGGCCACTACTGTAATCAAAAGTTTTTTCATGTTCCCTCCGGTTTATTTATGCAAAATGGCTGATTATTCAGCTTTTTTAAGTCCATTAGTTAAGGCCAGAGTTACGGCGGCTTCGCGAACATCATCAAATCCGATCAGTCCGGCACCGTTGCTGCTTTGAATCATGAATCCGCTTTCAATGGAACTGCGGACCATATATCCTTCAAAGAGTACGGTGTTGAAGGCTCCGATTTTTTCAGGCGCATAATCTGTTTCCACAAAATCGCGGACCAGATCGGCAAAGACTTCCTCGGAAAGCCTGTACTGGCTCAGGCTCAAATCTTCACGCAGTTCAGGCACTCGCGAGGCATAGATGGTGAATTCCAGAAAGACCTTGGCCCAGTTCTGGTCGCGAACAATATTTTCCAAAAAATCCCAGATGATATTCATGACTTCTTCAAGGGATTCGGCCTTGTCCAGTCGATCGTCGCGGGAGTTGCGATACTCGGTCAGCTTTTCTTCCACAATCTCCAGAAAGAGTTTGTCTTTGCTCACCCAGTGGCGGTAGAAGCTGCCTTTGGCGTATCCGGCATGCTTGGTGATTTCCGCCACCGTGGTTTCCATAAAACCTTTCTTTCCGAAAAGTTCGTTGGCTGCTTCCATGAGCTCTTTCTTGGTCTGGAGCGATTTTTCCTGTTGTTTTCTAGCCATTTGGTCTTCTAATTAGCTGTTTTTGCGACCTGTGGTCATAAAGTGACCGCTGGTCATTTTTTATGAGCTATAGCTATGTGCACGGTTGCTGTCAACTTCTATCTATGACAACTTGCCTCTAACGAATTGAAATTATCACAAGGAACAATCTGAAGTGCGAAAGCTGTTTATCTCATATTTAGTTCTGATCTGCTGCTTGTATGGAGTGGCTGTGCAGGCCCACCCGCTGGGAGAAGTTGTGCAGGAAACCACAGTCATGAATGAAGGCGCAAGACTGCTTATAGTTTATGATACTTCCATCGGCCCATCCATTACCGCCACGCTTATTCCTGATGCCGATCATGACGGTGAGGTCTCAGCTGCTGAGGAACGTAAGCTTGCCCGTGATATTCATGCACTGCTATTGCCGAATTTAGAAATATATTTGGATGAGAAGGCTGTGGTTCCTGAACTTTATTATGATTCAGTTTCCCCGGCACCGGGCGGGTATAACAACGGACTGCGTTCAAATCTGGTCTACGCCATCCCTCTGCCAAAAGAGGATTTCGGCAAGCATTACCTGAAATTTTCCGATAATAATTTTCAGACCGGGGAACTCAAGTGGCTGAAGTGGAAGGTGCAGGCTGATCCGCAGTTTAGCGTGGTCAAGACTTCGCCTGATTCGCGGGAATTGAATTATCAGTTTTTTGCCAAGAAGATTGAAGGGCAGGGAGTTTCATTTCCCACTCCGACGCCAACTGTAGATGATAACGGAATCCGGCCCAGTCCGCAGGAGGATTCCAGCCAAGCTGCGCTCAAGGATTATCTTGCGCAGGAAAATCTTGGACCGGGGGCTATCCTTTTCGCTCTTGGGCTGGCTTTCTTTCTGGGTATGGGCCATGCGCTCAGTCCCGGACATGGCAAGGCCATGGTTGCGGCCTATCTCATCGGGCGCAGTGGACGTGTGCGTGATGCCTTCACTCTCGGGACCATCGTAACCATCACCCATGTTGCCAGCGTGATTGTGCTTGGTATCGTAGCCTTGCTGCTTTCGCGCTATTTTCTGCCCGGCGATCTTTATCCGTGGTTGGGGGCATTTTCCGGTACGTTGGTCTTTGTGGTCGGCTACATGATGCTGGCGCGCAGGGCCTTAAACAAGCATGGGCATTCCCATCATCACGACCACGGCCATTCTCATGATCACCATCACAGCCATTCGCATGATCATGACTATGAAAGCGAGTCCGCTCCTGTTTCATGGTGGTCCATGCTTAGTCTCGGTATTGCCGGTGGAATGGTTCCTTGTCCTACCGCTCTGGTGGTGCTTTTGGCTTCTGTCGCTTTCGGGCGAATTGTATTTGGACTGCTGCTAATTCTCGCATTCAGTCTCGGGCTTGCCGCAGTGCTGATCATTATCGGTATTTTAACCGTGCGGGCCTCGAAACTTACCGAAAGGTTTTCCGGTTCTCGCAAGTGGATTGAGAATCTGCCTGTGCTGAGTGCCGGGCTGGTTATGCTGGCAGGCATAGCTATTGCGCTTAATGCGCTACATGCGGGTGGGATATTGAAGTTTAGTTTTTAGGGATGCCTCCGGCGGCCAAAGGGAAAACTTTTGCAAAAGTTTTCCCTTTGGATTCCCTTTCAAAACCTTTTATTATGCTCCGCATATAGCATATTTAGACGGTGCTATTTTTTATATTTCCAAAAGTCTGTAATTCCATCCAGCTCTGCATCAGGTGTTGAACCGTAGGGGATAAGCTTGAAATTGAGTGCTTTAACCTGCTTTAAGTAATCGGCATATTGGGACGGCTCTATATATTCTACGTCGAGGATCGTTTTGCCCGCATCTGCAAGTTCTTTAGCCAGTTGCAAGCGGTAGTTTTTGTCACCTTCACTATGGATGTTGAACAGCAGGCTTTCGAGGCCTACCATGTTTATTGTTTTGAAGTAGACTTTTTTGTATTCTGGAGAGCAGTCGTTAAACACTCCCATGCCGTTCTGGGGGCAGATTATGAAATTTTCCCCGGCCTTTTTGCGGGTGTAATTCGCGATTCTTTTGATCAGCTTGACCATTTCATCCGCTGTGTCCTGCACTTCCATGCCCTGCTCGTGCCAGAACCAGTATGCATCTACTATGTCCAGATATACTCCGTCGAATCCGGCTTCGATAATGCGATCCAGATAGGGGCGCAAAGCCATTTCCCACCAATCTTCGCGCCAGTACTTTACCTTGTAATTTTTGGCCCAGTTGGGGTTTTCCGGTCCGAGAAAGCGAGGTGGATTTTCAGCCCATTCTTTTTTCCAGTAAAAACGGTACTCCTCAGCTTCACCTATGGAAAAGTAACAGAGTACGGTTTTGTTGAATCTATGAAGGAGGGAGATTTCTTTGGCTGTAAATTTTTTTTTATCTGAACCGTCTTTTGAATAATCAATTACCAGTAGATTGTACGGGGATTCAGCCAGTTCCGGCACTGACGGGCCTTGCAGCTGGTAGGCCCAGCTATTTATTTCACTGTGTTTCTGGGGCATTCTTGTTTCCTGCTTAGTTTGTTTTTTTGCGGTGGTTGAGGGGGAATTAGTTGTGGTTGATGCGCAGGCGGCAATAAAAGATAGCAAGGTCAGAATGATTGTAGCTTGTATTTTCATAATTAGAATTTTCCCGGTTGATATTTTGTGTTTTGGCATAATAGCATGGGGTGAGATAAAATTAAAGTGTGCTGTATTTGATTGCAGTGCAAAAAAATAATGTAATTTTTGAAGGTTACAAATAAATAATACTTTGCATAGCCATGGATTAGGATTATAGTGTTCTAACTAAATGAGTATTTTAATGTATAGTTATAATTCCGGTCTTTAGACAGGGATGGTTTTAGTTTTTAATCCGTATATTTAAATAGGATTAAAAACTAAATTTTCCGATAAATTAAGGAGGGTGCTGTGAAAAAGAGCTTTTTCACTACTTTGATTTTTATTTTATTTCTTGCCGGATGTTCCGGTACTTACATGAAAGACTACGTACAACCCAACGGCGTTGCCAGTGAGACCCGTCATGCGGCTGTTCTCCCTTTGGTTAACTTAACCAATACCCCTAATGCAGGGCGTATGGTCGGTGATTTGCTGACTACAGAACTTTATGCTTCTACCAAGTTTGATCTCATGGAATCTACCGATATGTTTAAGCGTATCAAGGGTGATGAGGATGATCTTGAATTTGTTATGGAAGATGTCGTGGCTCAGAAGCTTGGAACTAAACTTGGTGTTGATACCGTTATTTATGGTTCGGTGACCGAATATCAGTACAAGCGCGGGGTTAACCAGAGTCCGACCGTGGGTATCAATTTGCGTATGATTGATGTTTCTTCCGGTAACGTGCTTTGGGCTTCATCTTCTTCAAAGAGCGGAGGGTGCTTTTTCGGATGTACGGAATCTCTGAACAGCGTAGCGCAGGAAACCCTTGCGGAAATGGTGGCAGCAATGTCAGCCGTTTCTGCACAATAGTCGCACTGCTTGTGATCTCTTTTACCCTCTTCGGCAGGACTTTTGCTTTTGGCGGGAGTAATGCTGTCGACTCATGGGCCTGCTATTACGGAAGCGCGGACCGGGCGGATAAGCTGTCCGGTTTTGAGTTGTTGGTATCTACTCCCGGTGGGCAGGACCCGGTTACTCTGCGCGCAAAAGGGGTGAAGGTCCTGAATTATATCAGTCTCGGCGAGGTTGCCGGGAACGGTCCTTACTATGCGGAGGCTAAACGTCTGGGGCTGCTTGTGCGTCATAATGAAAATTGGGATTCATGGGTGGTGGATGTGCGCCGCCCTGAGTGGAGCGAATTGCTTTTTACCCGCATAATCCCCGATGCATTGGCGGTGGGATATGACGGGCTTTTTTTTGATACGCTGGATTCTCCCATTGATATGCAGCGCAGGGACCCGGATACGTATAAAGGGACTGAGCGGGCTTGCGTGGATTTGGTTCGGGCTATCAGGGAAAAGTATCCCAAATTGCTGCTTTGTCAAAACCGGGGATTTGAGATTCTCCGGCGTTCTGCTCCATATCTTAATTATCTGCTGATTGAGGGACTTAGCAGTTCCATGGATCTGGCTACTTCCACCCGCACGGATGTTTCTGAAGCGGATCGTAATTTTCTTATTTCCAAGGCGGAAGAGGCATTGAAAGTCAACCCGAAGCTGGTGGTCCTGACTCTTGATTATGTTCCTGCCGAGGATAAGCAGGAGATTGAAAAGGCTTACGACTTTTCACGTAAACTGGGCTTTGTTCCTTATGTCAGCACTCCCGCTTTAAATGAGGTGTTTATTCATGCGTCTGGCAAATAGACTTGTCTTCGCGTTTCTGATTGTCTTTTTTAGTTTGTCTTGCGCTTACGCAGAACCGGTCAAGCGTAAGGTGCTGGTTCTCTACAATGGTGCCGAGAAACGTACAGCCGTGGACAACAGCTTTATCGAAGGTTTTGCCGCTCCCCTGAACTATCTCGGTTTTTTGTACGAGGTGCGTGATGTTGCGGTCCGTCCATTGCCTTCCGATAAAAAAATGGATGAATACCGGGCAGTCTTTACTTCATTTTCAGAAGACTTGATGAACAAGCCCAATGATTTTCTTGCTTGGCTGATCAGGCAGCAGGAACAGGGCAAGCAGGTCATTATTGCCGGAACGCTGGGGGCATTCAGTGATTTTGATAAGAGTCCCGCTGAATTGCTGTTGATAAAGAAAGTTTTTTCCAATCTCGGATTTTCCTATCAGGGCAATGCTACCAACGATGATTATCGCCTGAAATATGAATATGTTGACCCGGAGTATATGAATTTTGAGCGTAAGCTGCCGTTGTTTCCTGAAAAGTATATGCAGATTGTTCCTACCGGGGAAGACGTCAGTTCATGGGTAAGTGTAGGACTGAAGGGAAAGCCCGGTACTGAGGCAGCAGCTGTGGGCGTGGGGCCGCGTGGTGGTTTTGCTCTCGACGGCTACATGCGCTGGCAGGACCCTGTTAATTACCAGAAACAATGGTACTTGAATCCTTTTGACTTTTTACGTGCTTGTTTGGATCTGAAGGGAATGCCCGCACTGACCCCGACGACCTTGAATGGTAAGCGGGTTGCTTTCGCGCATATCGATGGGGACGGTTTTGCTGGCTATACTGAGATTGATAAGCAGAAGGTCTGCGGGGAAATCATCATGGAGCGCATTTTTGAACGCTATGATTTCCCTAATTCCGCTTCAGTTATTGCAGGGGAGATTAACCCTGCGGTCAAAGGCAGTCTGGATAATGTAGGTATGGCCCGGACTCTTTTTGAAATGGACAATGTGGAGACCTCTTCCCATTCTTATACTCATCCTTTTGCTTGGAATGCCAAGACCCGTGACTCAAAGGAATACGCTGAAGATTTTGTCATCGGGCAGTATGAAATTAAAGGATATAAGTTTGATGCCCGTTACGAGATAGTTGGGTCCTGTGATTACATCTCTGAAAATCTTGCTCCTGTGGAAAAGCCCTGTCGCGTTTTGTTTTGGTCTGGCATGTGCGAACCAACAGAAGATCAGGTTGCAATTGCTGATAAGGCTGGAATCTTGAACATGAATGGCGGGGATACTGTTTTTGATGCCCGTCGTAATTCTTATTTCGGGGTGTCTCCACTTTACCGTGCGTTGGGTAAGCACAACCAAATTTATACTGGGCAGGCCAACGAAAACATCCTGACCAATCTTTGGGAAGGCCCTTACTTCGGATTCCGCAATATTGTGGATACCATGAAGAGGACCGGTTCCCCGCGTAGGATCATGCCCATTGATATCTACTACCATTTTTATAGCGGTGAAAAATTCGCATCCCTCAAGGCTCTTGAGGATGTTTACGAATGGGCTCTCAGTCAGGATGCGGCACGGGTTTTTGCTTCTGCCTACATCAAAATGGTCAATGGTTGTCTTGCTACTAGGGTGGAGAAGCTTGGCCCGGATCATTTTGTTTTCCGCAACTATGCGGATTGTCTTTCCGTACGGCTGGACGGAATGGAGCGAGTTCCTGATCTTGCAAAATGTAAAAATGTACTCGGGTATGACATCCAGCCTGAAGGCATTTTTGTGCATCTGCGGCCCGGAACTGCGCGTGCGGAGATTGTTTTGAGTGCAGATATGACGGTTAACGATAACTTTGCCTATCTTAAGAACGGGTCCGGCTGGGTGCGCAATTTTGAGCGTACAACAAAGGGTGTGCGTTTTGATTTTGAATGTTTCAGCAAAGGTAATTTTGCTCTGGGCGGGCTTATGCCGGGCCGGAAATACAAGGTTCTCCGTAAGGATGGACCGCCACTTGAACTTAGCAGCAACAGTGACGGAATATTACAGGTTAACGGTGTGACAACAGGTTTTATGGAGATTGATCTGATTTGAACATAAAGCTCTGGCGGGTACTCCTTTTCGTACTCATCATAATCGGGACAACCGTACTTATCTATCCTTTTCCGAGGGATATGGTTCCGTTGTACCTGAAGAGCGGTGAAATCTCCAAAGCTGCGGATCTGCTTAATGAACTTCTTGAAGAAGATCCTTACGATTTACGGCTTTTGACCATCGGAGCAGATGTCTACCTCAAGCGGGGGATGCCAGATAAGGCCATTGCCAGCCTTGAGGAAATACTTAAGCAGAAGCCTCAGCGCATACCCGAGCTTAGAAAATTGGTGCAGGTTTACGAGTGGAATGTGATGCCCCGTGAAGCTCTGCATACATGGGAGAAGCTTTCAAATCTTGAACCGGGAAAGATGAAACCATTGCAGCAGATGGTCATGTATTACCGCTACTTTAATATGGTTTCGCATGAAGTGGATGCCATAATTAAGCTCAATGAATTGCAGGGCAAGAGGCCGTTCAGCGGTGATTTTATGCTCGTTCTTAATGACGAGATAGATTTGTTGGGGGCTGAACATGCCCAAAACTTGGATGACCCATACCTCAATTTTCTGATCCAGCGGATTTTCATTGTAGGTGAGCAATTCAAGGCTGAATTTGAGTTTAGGGGTGAGGTCGATTTCCTGCAATACGTCGTTTATGTTTTGGAATATTTTGTGGCCGTAGACCGCATGGAAGATGGTTATGAATATGCCGCCCGTATGGACAAACAAACTGGGTTAGATGTTGAGAACAGGGTGCAATTGGTTAAGGTATTGGGTTGGGCTGGTGATTATGCTCGGGCCTTGGATGTGGCGGAAAGATTGCTCAAAATCAGTCCGGAAAACGTGCCGCTGCTGACTGAAACCGCATGGATGGCCCGTAGTGCCGACAGGCATGATGTGGCTAAGGATGTGCTGGAAAAGCTGGTTGTTCTTGAGCCGGACAATGAAGCGCATCACCGGGATCTCGGTAATGTTTACATGCTGACCGGAGAGCACGGTAAGGCCGTTTCCTTGTTCCGCAGTTTAGCCGAGAGGTTGGGCAATTGGCTTGTTTATGCCCATGACATGCTCCGTGCAGCTCTTTTCAGTGAGGACAAGGCCCTCATGGCTGAGGTGGTGGAAGACACCAATGATATAGATATTTCTGAGCCTGATTACCTGCGAACACGTGGATCATTATTATTGACCCTCGAGCGTCCGCGTGAAGCTTACCATGCTTTGCGAAAGGTGGTGGATAGTCCCGGAGCTATTCTGGAAGATTATCAAACTCTTATTGATGCCGCAGCATCCACGGCAGATAAAAAATTATTGGCCGATACTGTGGAGCTGGCTCTTAAGGTTTATCCCGGAGATATCAACTTGATGCGTACTGCCGGGTCTGCGTGGCGTGATGCCGGACAACCGTACAAAGCTTACCGCATTTACCGTGAATTGCTGGAAAAGGAACAGGACCAGCAGGACGTCATCGATATGTTGCTGGCCGCCGCTGATACCCAGAATTTGAAGCTGGCAAAGCAGGCCGCCAGTTATGCTGAAAAGATTGCGCCCAAAAATGTGCTGGTAATGGCTCAGGCCGGGGAAATTATGCTCTGGCTGAATTCTCCCAAAGACGGGTATCCGTACTACAAAAAGGCCGCGATCATGACCGGGGGCAGCCGTGAGTACGTGATGAATCTCATTCAGATTGCATCTTACACCGGGGATAAAACCATTTTCCGCGATGCAGCCGAAACCGCCATCAAGCTTCGCCCGGATGATGAGCAGGTGGCCTTGTTGGCTGCTGCTGTCTGGGCTGCCGCCGGGGATAATGAAAGAGCTGGATTGCTTATTGCCCGTTTTGCCGGTCAGGGAACTAAAAATCTTGAGACCCTGCATAAGTGGGCTGATTTCGCGGATAAGGCCGGGCTGAGTGAAGAATCCTACCGCATTTATGATGAGCTGTATTCACGTGGTTACAAGCGCATAGAAATCCGGGAACCGCTGGCAAGGTTAGCTGAATGGACCGGGCGTCCTGCTGTGGCTGCTAAAATTTATGGTGAAATTTCCGATGAATCTCCAGGTAATTTCAAGCTTGCCAAACAGGCGGCAAAGGCTTGGGCCGATGCCGGGGAGTATCTGAAGTCTGTGGCCTATTACGAACGGGCCATCGGGCTTGAACCAAAGAATTATGATCTGAAATTGGACCTTGCACGGGTATACGGCTTTGCCGGGAAACCAGCGGAACAGATCAGGGTTTTCAAGGAGCTACAGGCTGCCGGAAAATTGCCTGAAACCGAGCGGGTGGAGTTGGCAAGGGCCTATCTTGATGAGCGTGTACCGGAGCCTGCGCTTAGGATTCTGGAGCCTTATGCCCGGTTGAAGAAGCTGCCCCGTTTCGAGGGGTTCTTGCTTGCTTCGGCCTTGCAAATGGCCGGGCGCGGAAGCGAGGCTTCAGATGTTTATAAAAGGTTGAAAAAAGAGTACAACGAGGACGAAATTTTTCTGGCTCGTCTCGGTGCACAGGCTCTGTTTAATAATTTTCAAAACGAGGCCTATGACCTTTTCGAGGCGGCACTCAAGGTCAATCCGGAAAACTATACCGCGCTAAAAGGACTGGGTATCATCCTTGGGGAGCGGGAACAGTATAAACGTGCAGCTAGCAAGTTGCGGAAATATTTAAAACTAGTTCCCAATGACGCCGAAGGGCGTTATCAATTGGGTGAGATATATCGGCTCATGGGACGGGAAGGTTATGCTGTTCGTGAATTTAAGCGGGCGGCGCGCATCATCCGCCGGGAAGGCCGGAAAAATGTGGCAGGTAAGGATTTAAAGAAGATCAACAGGTAGTGATTTGAAGAAAACGTTTGTTTTGTTTTTTCTTTTGATGACGGTGTTGCTGTCGGTCATGCATGAAACTCCGCTTTGGGCGGAGGATAATACTGCTGCGCCTGTTGTAAAGAATAGTGAGATTATCTGGACGGTCAGGGTCAGCTCTTTCCGTAAGCCTGACATTGCATGGGATTTCATGTCCTATCTGAAGGGTGAAGGATACAACCCGGTCATGGTTTACCTTTACGATGGACGGGACAGGCTTTGGCGCGTGGTTCAGATAGGTGATTATCCCACCCGCAGTCAGGCCCGTGTTGCCGGACGTCTTTTCAAGAAGAGGACCGGGCTTGATTATATGGTCCGTTCCATGCCTGTTGCTATGCTCGAAGAACGTACTCTTGATTCCCGTAAGAGTTTAATCCCGCCACGGAATGCGGCTCAGGTTGTACCTGCTGCAGTGCCGGATTCAAGTACTTCTCCGTCAACTAAGGCGAAGCTGGTCGGCGCACCGGAGTCTCTTTTTTACGAACTGGATCAGCGCGATGTGCTGCGGGCCACGGGCCACAGGCAGCAGAATGTAATCCTTGCCCGGATTATGATCCGCCGGGGATATGTGGAAGACGGGATCAGGCTTTACGCCAGATTGCTCAAAACCTACCCGGATGATCTGGAACTGCGCGAGGAATATATTGGCGCACTTATCGATAATAATGAGGTCGAAAAGGCCGAATCCCTGCTGCGCAGATGGCTTTACCTTGATCCTCATTCCTCGCGTGCTTTGCGGCAGCAAGCGCGACTGCGTCTTTTAGCCGGGGATTATTCCGTACAGATCGATACTCTTGATTATCTGCTACGGCTGCGGCCCGGTGATACGGATTCCATTTCTGCCAAGGCCTACAGTACTCAGCAGGGCGGAGACTGGCTTGGAGCTATCGAGAGCTTTTCCGAGCTTATTGATGCCGAGCCGGATAATTACGAAGCGCGTCAGGCTCTTTCCAATCTACTTATGGAGCGCAGGCCACGGCTTGTACTCACTCCCAGTGTCTATCTGCAATCTGATGAATCGGTGACCACATCTCTGGGCAGTCGTTTTTCCATGCAGCTGACTGATCAGACCAGAGGGGAATTCTATTACGCCAACACCCGTATCTACCGTCCCGAGAAGGACGGGACGGAAGGGATCAATAAGGATGTTAATCAGGCTGCCTTGCTCCTTAAGCGCGATTTCACCCGTACCTTTACCGGAATTGTAGGTGTAGGTGCCTTCGAGGGTACTGCATCGGGAATATCCGGTGCTCTCGGTTTTGACTGGCGGCTTCATGAACCCGGCACTTTCTCAGCTATGATCGATTACAATAATCCTTGGCTTGATGAACCATCTGCTGCCAACTACGAAGGCCGCTACAGTCAACTTTCCCTGACCTATGACGGCTTTTATGATGATGTTTGGGGATTGTTTTTAAACGGTCAGCTTCGTGAGTATCAGCTTGAATCCGAGAAGAACTACGGGGCCAAGGGAATTTATAATATTATCCTGACCCGCAGAATTCTTGCTGACCCGGATCTGTTCGTTTCCTATTCATTTTATCGTTCCTTTTTCAAGTATGACGATGAGAACTACAAGCCTTTTGAGGTTGTAGAGAATGAAAGTATTCATACCTTGAGTGCAAGCTTCAGCAAGTCTATTTGTGATACCATTGTTTTTCAGGCCGCAGGCGGGATCAGGCTTGACGAGTTCAAGAACAGTCCCAGTTATTTCGGCGCACCTTCACTGGCTTTGAGGCTGGGGCGGTTCGAGCTTAGTCTTAACTATGAATATAGCAGTGACTCCGGCCTTGCCGGGGGCGGTGAAACCCAGTTCGTCAGCGGGGGAGTCGGTTTTGTTTTCTAACATAATTGAAAATGTTCAGGCCGGTGAATATGTTTAAAGTCAATACAGCTGTTAAAAAATACAAGCTTTCCAAATATTATGAAGTCCTGCTCGGACTGATAGCCATCACTGCGGCCAACCTTATTTTTTTTCGCCATGATCCGGGTTTCATTTCTGTTTCCCCTCATCCTTATTGGATTGTGGTGCTGCTGACTTCTACCCGTTACGGTTTTGCCGGGGGGCTTTTTTCCGGCATCATGGCCGGGTTGTTTTTTCTTGTTTTTAAAAGTTTATCCATCCCGGATATTGAACTTCTTGATTTCAAGACCCTTGCCATGTGGGGAAAGCCGATCCTTTTCTTTCTGGTGGGTGTTGTACTTGGAGAGATGCGTCAATTGCATATCAAGGAATACAATGGGGTCTGCGAAGAAAGAGATGCCTTCCATAGTGCTTTTGATAAGATCAAAGTTAAGTATGACATCCTCAGCGAGGCCAAGCAGGAACTGGACAGCAAGATCCTTTCACAGGAAAACACGCTGGGTACTCTCTATGAAGCTGCGCAGGGTTTGCGTACCTTGAGTATGGACAGCATTTATCCGGCGGTGCTGGAAATCCTGCGCGAGTTTATGGATGTAGAGGATTGTTCAATCTATTTGTTGGATGGAACTGAGTTCAAGCTTGATACAGCCTTGCGGCATGGCAAGGGATTTCTACCCGAAACAGTTCCTTTGGGTGAAAGTCTGATGAGTATTGCTGCTGCACAGAAAAGAGCCGTTTCAATCAGGGATATTGCCAGTACTGAGAGTATGCCCGGCGGTATTGTTATTTCCGCCCCCATCATGGCTGATAACCACCAGCATGTGGTCGGGGTGTTGAATGTAGAGAAAATGCCTTTTCTTAAGTTTACCAGCGATTCCGTGCGCGTGGCCGGTCTGGTTGCGGACTGGTGCGGCAGCAGCGTTGAGAATGCCACTGTGTTTGCGGAGACTAAGGACAAGCTTATCGCTGATGAAATTACCGATGCTTACACCTTTGACTACTTTCTGCGCAGACTGCGGGAAGAATTTGTCAGAGCGCGGCGTTATGAGTTGGACCTTTCATTGATAATGATCGAGTTTCCGGGCCTTTCCAATGCTTCTGATGAAGGGCGCGATGAAGTTCTCATGGCTTTCAGCATGATTCTTACAAATCAGATCCGGGAAATTGATATCCTGTTTATGAGTGATGAACCGGGTGCTTTTTTTCTGATTCTTCCAACCACTCCCGCAGCAGGAGCGCGGGTTGTAGTCAATAACCTGCTTAGTTCTTTTAAGGCTCTCAGTGTAATGGCTTTTGAAACAGACCAGAACCTTGTGGAACTCCGGGCGGGGGTAGCCGGGTATTCTCTAGGCATGGAAGATCCTGAAGAACTGGTCACGAATGTGAAAGAGGACATGGTCAGTGTACTTTTTGCGGAGTAGGGTTATCAGAATGGCGCGTTTGCGCCTGCTGGCATCTTTTGTAGCTTCCTATCTGTTCGAGGGAGGAGCCGTCTGGCTTTACCTGAACAGGGAAGCGGTTTTCTGGTATGTCTACGCCGCAATTGTAGCCCATATTTTATCTGGCCTTTCTTTTCTTCTTTTTACTGCTCCCAAGCCGCGTGCCTTGCCCGGAATGGGGTTTTATTATCCTCGTATCGCCGCTCTTTTTGCCGTCTTCATGCCTTTGATCGGATTGATTGGAATCACAATGACCTTGCTCGCGGCCCGTGTATTTATGCAAAGTCATGGGTTGGCTGAGGAATATAAGGAAAAGGCCTATGAAGGGTCCGGGCTGGATGTGGATTTGCCTACTGATATTACTGGATTTTTGTATGATGAAGTAGATGTCCATCCTATCGCAGATATTTTGTCAGGCGATGACATGGAGATGAAAAGGGGAGCGGTAAACCTGCTGCGCCGTATCGGTTCAGCTGAGGCTGTAAGTCTTTTGCGTAAGAGTCTTTCTGATGAAAGTGCCGAGGTCCGTTTCTATGCCCATACCGCGTTAACAAGACTTGAAGAGGATTACGCCGAGTCTGTGGACAAGGCCCGTTTTCGTGCTGAAAAGTATGATAGCGCACAAGCTCATGCCGAACTTGCCTCCACCTACCGGAACTACGCCCGCAGTGGTTTGCCGGAAGTTAACATGCAGATACGAACCATGGCCTTTGCCTGTGAACATTGGCGCAAGGCCGTTGAAAAAGATCAGGAGAACAAGGATTATCTAATGCGTCTTGCAGAATCGTATGTTGAGAGCAAAGGTTTCAGTGAAGCTTTGCATATTTATCGCGAGACAATGAATGATCCGGAACTTGAACTTGAATCGCGCTTGGGAATTTGTAGAACTTTTTTTGAGCTTGGTAATTTTGTTGCTCTTTTTCAGGAGGTGGAACAATTACGGGCGCGACCTGAATTGAAATCTACCGACCCCTTCAAAACAGTGATCTACAAATTTTGGGTGGAAAACGCATTGTTCGCCGGAGAAGAAAAAGAAGCCGATTTCAGCGAGGTGGGCCATGAGCTCGGATAAGCAATATGATGTCTGCCTGCTTCTTGAAGGAACCTATCCTTTTGTGGCCGGTGGTGTTTCGTCATGGATTCATAACCTGATTAAGGGTATGCCGGAGCTGACTTTTACGGCGGTCTGCATTCTCGCTTCTTCCAAGGAAAAAGCAGAGTACCGTTACGACGTGCCGGATAATTTCGTTGATCCCAAGATTGTCTATCTGCATGACCCGGTTGAAATTTCACAGAATCCGTTCAAGAAGATTTCCGGCGGGAATATGGAGAAACTTAGGAAATTCCATTACCGCATGGACCGCAGCGACATAAGTATGATGAAGGAAATGGTCGAGCTGTTCCGTGATGATAAATTTCCGCTTTCCGAGCTGTTTCACGGCAAGAAAGCTTGGGATATGCTGGTTGAGAGGTATAAGCCGGACAGTAACGATGAATCTTTCATCGATTATTTTTGGACCTACCGTTTCACCCATCTGCCCATTTTTAAGATGCTCCCTCTCGACCTGCCCAAGGCGCGGGTTTATCATACTATTTCCACAGGATATGCCGGACTTTTAGGGGTTGTGGCAAGGGTTATGACCGGACGCCCGCTGCTGCTCACCGAGCACGGTATTTACGTCAAGGAACGCAAGATCGAAATTTCACAGGCCGAGTGGGTTTACCGCAAGGAAGATGAAAGGATGCGCATTGAAAGCAAACTCGGTGCGTTCCAGACTTTCTGGATCAGGATGTTCGAGCAGTTGGCCCGGTTGTGTTATGATTATTCCTCTGCAATTTACACCCTGTATGAAGGAAATAAGCAGTTGGAGATTCAGGAGGGTGCCGACCCGGATAAGATCAGAATTATTCCCAACGGCATCAGTCTTGATAATTTTCTGGGACTTAAGCCCGAAGATCATGACTACATGGGGCAGACTGATTTCGCAGTGGGATTTGTGGGCCGCGTGGTACCCATCAAGGATGTAAAGACATTTCTGCGGGCCGTCAAAATAGTGGCTATCAAGATCGAAAAGCTTAAGGTCTACATTATGGGACCTACTGAGGAAGATAAGGAATATTACGAAGAGTGCGTGAATCTTGTTCGGCTGCTGCATCTTGAGGATGTGGTGGAATTCACTGGAAAAGTCCGGGTCACGGATTACCTGCCTAACCTTGATTTAATTGTACTGACCAGTATCAGTGAGGCTCAGCCACTGGTGATAATGGAGGCCAACTGCGCAGGTATTCCGGCGGTCGCTTCTGATGTAGGCTCCTGCCGGGAACTTCTTGAGGGGCGCACTGTGGCGGATCAGGCCCTTGGACCGTCCGGTATTGTGACCAAGGTTGCGGACCCGGTCAGCACCGGGGAAGCTATTCTTAAGATCCTGACCAGTCCCATCCTGCGTAGCAAGATGGCCAAGGCCGGGATTGAACGGGTAAAGACTTTTTATAAAGAGTCGGATCTTAATGAGACTTATTTGAAAATTTACAAAGATTACATGGCAATGGATGATTTGGAGTAGCGTATGGCTGGAATAGGATTTGAACTTAGAAAAATGCTCCGCGGGGATAGCTTCCTTTCCGATGTCTCGGCTTACCTGTACGCGGCAATGGTTTCTTCCGGCCCGTGGCTCATGAGTGTACTTTGCCTTGCGGTATTGGGGTTGTATTCCTATTCCGGTTTTTCCCCGCAGGATCAGGATATTTTTCGGACCACCATTGTTTATGTCTATGCCTTTACCCTCATCTATGTGGGCTATATCCAGCTGGTGGTGACCCGCTATCTTGCCGACCGTTTCTACATGGGTGACGAAAAGATAACCTTGACTGCTTTTTCCACCAGCGCAGTCATTGTACTGATTGCCGGGGCGATTATCGGTGTTGGGGGGATTTGGTTCTTCGAGCTAACCTTTACTTACAAGATTATCGCAGTGGTGCTTTTCCTCATTGTGGCCATGATTTGGCTGACTATGATTTTTCTTTCAGCGGTTAAGGACTTCCGCTCCATTGTGCAGGCTTTTGCCGTGGGTACTTCATGCAGTGTGGGCGGGGCTTTTCTGCTTTATCCGTTGATCGGTCTTGAAGGTTATTTGTTGGGTTATACATTTGGGCAGGCTGTTATCTTTTTTTGGCTACTGTCCCGCTTACTTGCTGAATTTCCGCCGGGCCGGGTTTGGGATTCTAAGATGTTCTCCTATTTCATCAAATATTGGGAGCTAGCCCTGATCGGGATGTTTTTTAACCTTGCCATCTGGGTGGATAAGATAATGTTCTGGTTTGCGCCGGATTCCAGAATGGTTGTTCCTTATCTGCGTACCCATGATATGTATGAAGGCCCGATTTTTTTTGCTTACCTGACTATTGTGCCGACTCTGGCTATTTTTCTAGTCAAGATTGAGACCAAGTTTTACGAACATTATCATGACTATTTTGCGAAAATAATTTCCAAGGAGGATCTCTCCAGTATCTTGCAGGAAAAACAAGGTATGATCAGGATGCTTAAAGAAAGTTTGCGTGAAATTCTTATCATACAGGGGTCCCTGACCATGCTTTGTATTTTTATGGCTTCTGAATTTATCGATATTGTGGGCCTATCGCCCTTGCAGCAACCTCTTTTGCAAATTGCCCTTGTGGGTTCTCTGATGCAGGTTATGCTTTCTGTGGCAGTTATTATCCTGTTTTATTTTGACCTGCGTAAGGAAGTGTTGGCAGTGACCCTTGTATTTTTGCTAAGCAATGTGAGTTTGACCTGGCTGAGCATGCAATTGGGCTTTACCTTTTACGGTTACGGGTATTGCTATTCCTGCTTTATCTCTTTGATGTTTGCGTATTATCTTGTTTCCAAAAGTGTTCGTGATCTGGAGTATATAACTTTTTCAAGTCAGCCGTTGTTCTGATGAGATAGTAGGAGGGGAGATGACGAAAACTTGCCTTGTTACCGGATGTGCCGGATTTATCGGTAGTCACCTTACGCAGACCCTGCTTAACGAAGGTCATTCTGTTGTGGGAGTTGATAATTTTGCCAGTGGTTATGCGCACAACATGGAAGGTTTTATCGATCATGGTGGATTCACTTTTTATGAGAGATCTATCACTGAAGAAGAACTTCTTTCAGAAATTAAACAAGCACACCCTGAACTTGACGTGATATTCCAACTGGCAGCAGTGGTCAGCGTGCCGTATTCCGTGGAGCACCCAGAACTGACCATGCAGGTCAATTTTGAAGCCAACCGGGATATGCTTGATGTTGCGAAGGATCTGGGTCTTTCCTGTTTTGTTTTTGCCGGGTCGGCTGCTGAATACGGCAATGAGGATCGGCTTCCGGTTAAGGAAGAATATGCAGATGAGGCTGAGCAGCTGAGTCCCTACGGGGTGGCGAAGTACAAATCGTCAGCTTACATTGCCGAGTTCGGCTATGGCTGCTCTCTGCGTTTTTTTAATATATTCGGTCCCCGGCAGGACCCTACCAGTCAGTATAGTGGGGTCATTTCCCGTTTTGTTGATTTCGGGTTGGCCGGGAAAAATATGGTCATATTCGGAGACGGGGAGCAGACAAGGGATTTTCTGTATGTTTCCGATGTCGTCACCTCCTACCTCATTGCAGCCGGGCTTGACGGGCATGGCAGGGGGCCGTTGACCGGGGTTTATAATGTGGGAACCGGAAAAGGTCGGACCGTGCGTGAGCTTGCCACAGTTATAGCGGGATTGACTTCTGCTCCCAAAGAAATCGATTTTAGGCCGGAGCGGGCCGGGGATATCAAACATTCCTGTGCTGATGTGAGTAAAATTAAAGCCGAAGACTTCAAGGCTGAGGTTTCTTTTGAGGACGGTTTGGCCCATACTGTTGAGTGGGCTGGCAATTCCCAGTCTTAATGATTTTTTTTAAAGGACTGATATGCAGGAAGTAGAACAAACGACTACGCTTAATCCACAGATTAAAGATGCGGCCATCAAATATGTAAGAAATCTTTTCAGTCAGGCCGATGATTCTGATTTTATTCGGATGTTGAAAAAGGAAGCGTTTAAGAACGTTTACAAGAAGATGGTTGTTGAGCCGGAAGAGTTCATGACTAAGCCTCGTCCGGCAGACATTGAACCTTGGAGTGGTAAGAAGCCTGAAGGGCCGAGGGAGTTCCTGAAATCAAAGGTGGTTCTACCTTCGTTGCCGCAGGTCCTGCTTGAGATTCAGAAAGTCATTAAAGACCCGGACAGTTCAGCCGATGATTTGGCGGAAGTTATCAATAAGGACCCCAAGTTGGTGGCAGCTATTTTGCGATTGGCAAACAGTGCCATGTTCAGCTTCCGCACAGAAGTGGATACCACTTCCAGAGCGGTGGCCCTGCTGGGGTTTAAGCAGGCCAGTTCTTTAGCTCTTGGAACTGTTTCGCTCAGCTTGTTTAAGCGCAGTGATGGCGTTCAGGTTTTGCGGGTTGAGAAATTCTGGAAGCACGCTATTGCCTGCGGTGTGGTTGCGCAGGAAATAGCAAAGCTGGCCGGGATTCAGGATACGGAACGTTTTTTTGTTGCCGGAATGCTTCATGATATCGGTCTTTATGTTATTTTTGAAAGTGACAAGAGCCTTGGTCTTGAGCTGTATGATTTAGCCCGCAAGAACGGAAATAGCCTTTATGATGCCGAGATGGAGTTGCTTGGCTTTGATCATGCTACACTTGGTGGGGTAATCATCAAGGATTGGAATTTTCCGAAATCTTTGGTGGTGGCCGCCGCTGCCCACCATAATCCGGAAAAGGCTAAAAAAGATCCTGATGCCGGGATAATCCACGTGGCTGATTTTATTTCCAGGGCATTGGGCTATCATCTTGGCTTGTCCACTGTGCTTGGAGTTCTGGATCAGGAAATTTATGAAAGCTTCGGCCTTAGCGGGGAGATGTTTGTTGATATGATTCCCGAAGTGCAGAAGTTGATTGAAGAAATTTTTGAAATTCTTAACCCCGCACAATAGCGGTCTTGTCTCCGAGCTATAGATGAGCAAAATAGAAGGACAGCATAAAATCAGGCCTGATATTAAGGAAGCGGCTGCGCGATATGTGCACAGTCTTTTTTTGCAGGCCGGGAACTCTGATTTGGTAAGTCTGCTTAAAAAGGAGGCTTTCAAGCGCGTTTATAAACAAATGCTTTCAGAACCTGATTCTTTTTTGCCCAAAACATTTTCATCGGATATTGAGCCGTGGAGTGGTGAAAAGCCTGAAGGGCCGGGAGCTTTTCTTAAAGGATCATTTATTCTGCCCTCATTGCCGCTGGTGCAGAAGCAGTTGCAGGAGGTCATTGACGATCCGGAAAGTACGATTGATGATCTTACTGAGATAATCGGACGGGAGCCCAAGCTGGCAGCGGCTGTAATGCGGCTGGCAAATAGCGGACTATACAGTCTGAAGGAGAAGATTGAGACTCCTTCAAAAGCTGTGGAATTGCTTGGATTCGAGAAGGCCGGAGCTCTTGCGCTGGGAACTGTTTCTCTTAGTCTGTTTAAGCGTTCCGAGAATCCGGTTCTGGATCTTGAAAAATTTTGGAAGCACTCGATTGCCTGCGGAGTTGTGGCTCAGGAAATAGCCGTTGCCGCAGGACTTGGCGACCCGGAACGTTTTTTCACCGGTGGGCTGATGCATGATCTTGGGCTGCATGTTATTTTTGAAAGCGGTCAGGGACTAGCTGTTAAACTTTATATGCTTGCCAACAAAGATGGATATAATCTTTACAAGGCTGAGTATAAGCTTCTTGGATTCAATCATGCCGAGCTTGGTGGATATATTCTAGAGAAATGGAAATTCCCTCGGCAACTTATTGCTGCGGCAGGGGGGCATCATAATCCGCGGACAATAAAAACTGATCCTGATGCCATGGTTATTCATGTGGCTGATTTCATCGCTCAAGCTTTGGGATACGGACTGGGAATTTCTCCGGTGATTGGATTTATCGATCGTACTGCGTGGGAAAAGATCGGCATTTCAGGAGAGCAGGTAATCGAAATGTTGCCGGAAATTAGACGTTTGATAGATGATGTTTTTCAGATTTTTGATGAATAGCAAAATCCCGGAGCATAAGTTCCGGGATTTTGTTTTTTACTACTCAAGTTCATAGCCTGATCTGGACCATGCTATGGCCCCGCCAGCCAGCGAACAGACTTGCGTAAAGCCACTATTTTGCAGGTAACTACCTACAATATTAGAGCGATATCCTGACCCGCACATGACAATGACCGGGCTGTCCTTGTCTACCTCAATTCCTTCGTCTAGCACTCTGGCGAAAGGTTTGTGTATCGAGTCCTTGATACGCCCTCCGGCAACTTCCGCAGGAGTACGCACGTCAAGGAGAGTGAACTCTTTGCCTTCAGTAACAGCGTCATGCAACTGCTTTGCTGATTTCTGGGCTAGATTCTCAACCGGATATCCGGCCATGAGCCATGCGGCAATGCCGCCGTGCAGGTAACCGAATATCCTATCGTAGCCGATACGGTGAAGTTCGGTACACATGCGGTCGTAATCTTCCTTGGAATTGACCACCAGTAGTAGGTCGGAATCCGGCTCTACAGCCATCCCTACCCAGTTGGCGAGTTGTTTTTCTAGGCCGATGTTGATGCTGCCCGGAATGTGGAATCCTCCGAATCCGGCTGCATCGCGCACATCAATTACCGTACAGCCCTGATCAATCATCTGCTTGAATTTTTCCGGGTTCATGGCCCGGTCAAGGGGGCAGCGTTCAAGCAGGGGCGCACCCTTGAAGTTGGTATTGATGATGTGGGTAAATGATTTCGGTCTGCTGGGGAAGGATTCCAGAACCTTGGTCTTGAAGTCCTCAAAGGTCTTGAATTGGAGCATGGAATTGTAGCGTCTTTCGTAGCCTAGTGTGGTGCTCGGCTTGGCACTCATGCCCTTACCGCAAAGTGACCCTTGCCCGTGGGCAGGGTATACTTCCAGATAGTCAGGGAGCTTGCCCAGTTTTATGTACAGGCTGTCATAGAGATTGGCCACCTGTTCATCAAGGATTTCATCGCCGGGAAGGTCCGGGCGGCCAATGTCGCCCACAAAGAGCAGATCGCCGGTGAGGATCATCCACGGTTCATTACCGCGCATGATGTCGGTAACCATGATGGATATGGCATTGGGTGTGTGTCCGGGAGTGTGCAGAAAATCAAGTTTGGCGGCTCCGACTGTTATGGTGTCGCCTTCCTTGATGGGTGTGTGCTCGTAACCCACATCAGCGTTTTCGTGAATGTACAATTCCGCGCCGACAATGGATTTAAGTTCCTGTTCCCCGCCCACATGGTCCGCGTGGACGTGGGTGTTGATTACCCGGGTGATCTTCATGCCTTCCTCGCGGGAAATGTCCAGATATTCCTGAACATCCCTGCGCGGGTCCACAATGACCATCTCTCCGGCGGCAGGACAGCCGATGACGTAAGAGTAACAACCGAGTCCTTCAGTCGTTAGCTGTTTGAAATACATTTATGCGTTCTCCTTATTGCTGGATTCAGTTCTAGAGCGTGAGGGGCAGAGTTCGCTTTCCGGCTTATAATTTAACCGGGGCCACCCAGAAATCGTGCTTATTACAGAAGCTGGTGGCAAAGAATTTTTTGCCCTTGCTGTCAGCCGGAAGCTTGAAACGGGATACTGCTTTTTCATCAGTATTAGAGAAAGTCTTTGCACTAATCACATTACCGTCAGCATCCACTAATGTGTGGCGAACAATGTAATGCTTTTCAGTCATGGGATGCAGGGTGCGGATAATAGCCTTGCCGTTTTTCACTTCCACCTGCGGAAGATGGGACCCAGCTTTTTTGTCCCATACGCCGGGATCTTTTTTGGTGTATACTATGTTGGAAGGATATCTGCGGCTTTTGTCGGCAGCGGCATTGGTGACAGGCATAAGGATTGCCGCAGTGGCTGCGGCGGACATAGCCATGAATTTTCTTCTGGAAGTCATATTTTCCCCTTAAGGCTTCTTCGGCCATTGTTCCTGTTTACGGACCCAAACATATTAATACAGTGAAGTTGTGATTTACAGTAGTTTATGCCCAAATTTCTATTAGTTGTCAATAATAATTCTTATTAAGGTCAAGAGGAAGAGCTAAGTCGTTAATATAATTAATTCGCTAGGCTGAATCATTTCTTTCTATCCGCTCAAGAAATTGCAGTTTGGTGATGGGCTTGGTCATGTAATTAGAGCATCCAGCATTGCGGGCTGATTCGGCAGTTCCTTTTATTGCATGGGCGGAAAGGGCAATAATCGGAACAGGTGGGAGTTCTATGATCCGTTCCCAGTCGCGGATTTCTTCGGTGGCCTTGTAGCCGTCCATTATCGGCATCTCAATGTCCATGAAAATTATGTCGGGTTGGAATTCTTTGTATAATTCAATTCCTTCTTCTCCGTTTGACGCACATTTCATGGTGTGCGGCGATTCGGAAATAAAATGTTTGAAAAGAAGGCGGTTGCTCCTGTTGTCTTCAATGAGCAAAACTTTGCGGGGCAGGGTTCGGTTTTCCGGTAACCCCTGTTCACTGGGGCCTGTTGCTGTGGAAGCCTGCACCTTTTGCAAGGTGATGGTGAAGGTGAATGTGCTGCCGGTTCCCGGGGAACTTGAAACGATTATATTACCGTTCATCAGCTCACACAGTTTTTTGCTTATTGAAAGGCCCAGCCCTGTTCCCTGATATTCACGGGTTATGGAGTTGTCCGCCTGAGTAAAGTGTTCAAATATAGCATTCTGTCTGTCTTCGGGTATTCCCGGACCGGTGTCTTGAATTTCAAATTGTAATTCGACTGCGCCGTCTGCAAGATCTGAGTATCCGGCTTGGACATATACTCCTCCTGTTTCGGTAAATTTGACTGCGTTGCCAATCAGGTTCAGCAGGATCTGCTTGACTCGTACCGGGTCCCCTTTAACGAGGTCCGGCAGCTTGCCGTCAATGCGGCAGGCCAGTTCAATACCTTTTTGAGATGCGGAATGTTCGAAAACATTACAGCACTGGCGCATGGTTTTTGAAGGATTGAAGTCAATACTTTCAAGGTCCAGCAGACCTGCTTCCACTTTGGACATATCAAGGATGTCGTTGATCAGGGAGAGCAAACCTTCCCCTGCGTTATCAAGCAGCTTGATATATTTTTTCTGGTCTTCGCGCGGGTTGGAGTCTTTGAGCAGATCGGTTGTGCCGAGTATAACATTCATAGGAGTCCTGATCTCATGACTCATGACAGCCAGAAAATGGCTCTTGGCGTGGTTTGCCGCCACTGCATCTTCTTTTGCCGCATTCAATTTGCGGGCCACGGCCCAGCCGATCAAACCGGATAGCAGTATGGCTAGAGCTGCGGTTATCAGACTGAGTCTGTAGTCTTCTTTAATCTCTCCTAGATAATCATCTTCCGGGATATACAGGCCGATTATCCAAGGCCAGTGGGTATTTTTAAACGGAGTGAATACCGCATTGTAGCGTGCTCCATTGTGCTCAAAGGTTGTAAATACCGGTTCCTGCGGAAGCTGATCCGGGGGGATACTCAGTGATTTATAAGCCTTGCGGCAGACTGCGTCCGGTAGTTCATTTATTTTACTTAAGCGGATTTTGTTATTCTGCGAGGTTTGCTTCAGGGCTTCAAGATCTGGAAAGGCCACAACATTACCGCTTGTGTCTACTATGAAGGCTTTTCCGTTTTGACCTATGGTCAACGTGCTTAAGAATGTTGAAAGCTCGGCAATGGTAATATCCACTCCGACAACACCTTGAAGATTTCCTTTGTTGTCGTAAACGGGGCTTGCGGTGGTTATGCCCGGTTTTTGGGTGGTGAAAAAAATGTAGGGTTCAGTCCAGATAACATCATTGGCCATGAGTGCTTCAATAAACCAAGGCCGTTTCCGGGGGTCGTATTTATCTAGGGGCATCAGATCACTTTGCAATATTTTGTGATCCACCGTGCTCCAGATCATTTTGGTTTTGCGTTCCCCGTTATCAAAGAGGATTGTTTTTGAAAGTAACCCGTTTCTAATTTTATCATCAGAGCGGGCCACCATAAAAAATTCACCCTTGGTGGTACCGTAATAGATTCCTGAAAGCTGTCGGTATAGGGAAAGTTGTTCGGTGAAATACCTGATCATATTTTCATAATTATTACTGTTGACAATGTTGCTGTCCGCAAGGAAACGGGTCAGCTCGGCAGCGTTTTCCGCCGGGCGCAGGTAGCTCTCTGATTTGTCCAGCGTATAGGATGAAATATTAAGCATGATATCATGGGCCAGTCCGGACAAGGCATTGCGGGAGGTGGTGGAATGGGGGATGATTATTATCGTAGTGAGGATTATTGTCAGCGAGGTGAAGCATAAAGCCAGCCACCATTTTCTTATATAATTCATTGTCTGAAATATCTCCAAGTACTTTACCGGGCGGTTTATTTCTGAATGTTATTATTACAGCACAAAGGGCCTTATTAGATTTGTATCTTGCCGGGAGGATAAAATCAATATGTCATGTAAAAAAGATGTGTTGCAGGGGGGATTTTTGCAAGGCTGAAGGAGATATTCTCACTGAGATCAAGCCTTTTGGGGTGTAATTTTAGGCTGTAATAAGATAGCCTGTCTGCATGGCTGAAATTTTAACCTCAAGCCTGTCCCGGAGAACTGATGCTTTCATTAAAGAGTTTAAAATTCTGGGCTGAATCTTTGCTGGCCCCGCGGGCTTTGTTGCAACGGAAATATGAAGCATTCAAAATTCTGTTGGAATACGATTCGCAGGCTCTCGATCTTGTGGCTGACCTTGAAGAATTGTTCTACGGCAGGAAACTCTCAGATCGAATGCAGGTCAATTGTCTGCAAAATCAGCTGGCGCAAGCTGTTTACGGCATGATCGGGGAATTGCAGGAAATGCATCCGCACAGATTTCACGAGTTGTTGTCTGAATTTCAACGTATTGATTTAGTTGCTCGCAATGCCGTAGTCCTGTCGGTTCCCGATTCAGAACCGCCGTACACTGTGCCTTTGGCTGTTGCCGGGGAGTGTCCGCAACTAGCCGGAGGAAAAGGTGCTAATCTCGGGCGGGTGCATGAGCTGGGGCATGTGGAAGCTCTTCCCGGGTTTGTTGTCACTGCCAATGCTTTTCATTCTTATCTTGAGCACAACAACCTGCGCGAGGCTGTCAACAAAATGCTGTGTCGCATGGAAGTGGGCAATGTGCGGTTGCTTTCTTCACTGACTCTTGAGCTTCAGGAGCTTGTTCTTGATGGAGAAGTTCCGCCCGGCGTGGCCGGAGAAATTCAGCGTGGGCTAGAAACCTATCTGGACGGGACAGGCTGGCTGGCCGTACGTTCCAGTGCCTTGGCTGAGGACAGCGAAATTTCATTTGCCGGACAGTATGCCAGCGAACTTTATGTGCATCCTGACGATGTGCTGGAAGCATACAAGCGTGTGCTGGCCGGTAAATATTGCCCCCGTGCTGTTTCCTATCGCATTTCCAACGGGTTGACTGATAACGACACTGCCATGGCTGTGCTTATTGTGCCCATGATAGATGCCCGCAGTTCCGGGGTTGTTTATTCCATGGACCCGGATTGCCTCAGCCGGGACAGTGTGGGGATTTACGGAGTGTCCGGTCTTGGAGGTTCTCTTGTGGATGGCAGTGTTGTCCCGGTTAAGGGCTCACTGCATCGCGGCAGGGAACCCCGTTTGGTCAGTGAGTGTGCTTTTGATCGTTCAGGGTTGCCTGATGAACATATGCTCATTCAATTGGCAAAATGCGCTTTGAAGCTGGAAGAGCAGTTCGGTTGTCCGCAGGATATGGAGTGGGCCGTGGATCAGGATGGGCAGTTTCATATTCTTCAGACTCGTCCTTTGCAGCAGGAAGCGGAGGGGCTGGGAGCCGAACCAGCACCAATCGCGGCAATGCCTGTTCTCGAAGGTCTTGAACGGGCTGCCCGGGGAGCGGGTTGCGGTGAGATTTATTTTGCTCACAGCGGTGAGGATATCGCCCGGATTCCTGAAGGTGCCATCGTAGTTACTCCGGCCTTGAAGCCTTCTTTGCTCACTTTTGCCGCAAAAATGAACGGTGTGCTCTCCGCTGCCGGAAGCCGGGCCAGTCATTTCGGTTCTGTGGCAAGGGAGAGGGGAATTCCTGTGTTGGTAGGGGATGTTATGGACTGTTTTGAACCGGGGCAGTTGGTTACTGTAGATGGTATGGCCGGGGCAGTTTATGACGGCTGCGTGGAGGATGTGCTGACCCGCAGTTGCGTGGATGCGCAGGTTTCGCCTCGTATTCTTGATTTGTATAAAGAAATGGTTGCACCGATGGTTCATCTGAAATTAGTTGATCCTCAAGGCGAAAATTTTAATCCGGCCGGGTGTGATTCTCTGCATGATCTTGTGCGTTACTGCCATGAGATGGCAGTGCAGGAGATGTTTTTATTAGTGGATAAGCGCGGGTTGGGCATGGGCAATTCAAAGCGGCTTGCAACCTCTCTACCGTTGGTGGTGTACCTTATTGATCTGGAGCAGGGGCTTAATTCTGGTGTTGGACAGAAGAAAGAAATTCTTCCTGATGACATACAAAGCATTCCTATGCAGGCCTTTTGGAAAGGGCTTGCAGATAAGCGGGTGGATTGGCCCGAGAAAATGACCCATGTGGACTGGGAGGAATTCGACCGAATGTCTGCCGGGATCTTCAGCAAGGATTCTAAATTGCTTGCCAGTTACGGTCTGCTGGCGGAAGATTATCTGCATCTGCTTGTTCGCTTCGGATATCATTTTTCCGAGGTTGATTCTCTGTGCGGCTCGGTTTCCGGTCAGAATTATATCAAGTTTCGTTTCAAGGGCGGCGGGGCTGGATTTGATAACCGGGTCCTGCGGCTGGAATTCATAGCTAAGGCTCTTGAGTATTATGGATTTGAAACTGAAATGCGCGGGGATACGCTCTCGGCATTTAGTTCCCGTCTCGATTCAAGAGCTACAGCGCAGCAGCTTATCGTTCTGGGATATTTGATGGCGGTTACCCGGATGATGGATATGCGGCTGGAGAATTCCGCACAGGTGGATGCGGAGCTTAAGAATTTTATATCCTCAGTGGAGGGGATTGATGGTTGAGCAGAATAACGGTCATGCCTATAAGCCCACGTGGGTTACCGATCAGCTTGCGGTAGGATGTGCACCCATGAGCCATGCCCAGCTTAATTCCCTAAAAGCGCAGGGGATTGATGGGATTATCAATCTTTGCGGTGAGTTCTGCGACCTGCATGAAATCGAGCAAAGTGCCGGATTTGAAGTTTATTACCTGCCCCTTGAGGACGAAGAAGCGCCGGGGCTGGTGGAACTGGAAAACGGGCTTGAATGGCTTGATGAAGCCATTTATCTGGGTAAGAAGGTGCTTATCCATTGCCGCCACGGCATCGGCCGGACCGGAACTGTGCTTAATGCTTACCTGTTGCGGCGTGGGCTGGGGCACAAGCTTGCCGGGCGCAAGATGAAGGCTCTGCGTTCCAAGCCCGCAAATTTTTCCCAGTGGTGGACCATCCGCAAATATGGGCGCAGGAGTGGCAGGCTTACCGCGCGTATCCCCAGCGTAGAATTCAAGCGGAAGGTCGATCTCTCCCCATTTTTTAATGATTACCTTGAACTGGCAGGCAAGGTTGAGCAGCGGGCCGTTAAATTTAAAGATTTACAGCAATGCGGACAGGACCATGATCGCTGCTGCCGGACTCCTTTGAGCATGACTCTGGCTGAGGCCCTTCATCTGAGCCATTGTGTGAATCTTGAGTTGACCCATGAAGATCGGCTGGCGGTGATTGAAAAAGCTGTGGTTACTGCACGGGCTGAAAAAAGGGCCATGCGGGAGTTGTCCAGCGACAATGAAGCCGGTTTTTGTCTTTCCGGTGTGGATTCTGCCTGTCCGTTGCTGGAAAATGGGAAATGCCGACTTTTTGATTATCGGCCCTTGCAATGCCGTGCTTTCGGATTGGGTAGTTCCGAGAACGGGCAGTTGTGGCGTGATGTGCTCAGTCCCGGACTGGATAAAATTTCGAGGGAAATCTGGTTCGCCTGCACCGGGGCCATGCAGGAGGATAGATTGCCCGCGTTTTCCTTGCCCGATGTGGTTTCCGGCAAATTTATTGAGCTTTTATTTAAGATGATGATGGTGCAGGGGGTGGATGAAGTTATTTAGGTTTTGTTTTGAAGGATTGTAGTGGGGCGGAATGTCGGAAACATTCCGCCCTTGGTCTATTTATTTTATAGTTGTTTAATGGTCATCGTCATCCCGGCGTTCAATATCCCGGTGGCTGAGGACCCTTCCGCTTTTCGGGTCGAGCATAACCATGATGGTCCTTTGCGGGGTGAAAAGGTGGATCTGGTAGTATAGCACGCCATCAATATTTTCAAATTCCGCCCTATAGGCTGTGCTACAGGTGGTTAGCTCTGCCTGTCGGATAGCTTGTGCCATGCCCAATTGATCATCCTTGATTGAATCATAATAATTACAGAGTTTTTCAATCAGACTTGGTATGAATTCAGGTTGACTGATATCAAGAATTTCTCCGGTTATGAGCGAACATTGGACCTGAACAATGTCTTTCTGACGGAGAACGTCAATTTCTACATAGTTTTCCCCACTATCGCTCTCTTCGATTTCCACTTCAATGGCAATTCCCTGAGCTGCTTTTTCAGCTTTGCTGATTAATGTTGCAAGGGTGCAGTTGCCAACTTTTGTAGATTTCATGATGTAGTCTGCGCTTTTGATGTAGTCATCGCTGAATAAATCATCAGCAATGGCGGAAATAGAGCCGAGGCTTATGATGCTTGCGGCGCAGAAAACTATGAGTACTTCTTTAAAAACTGTTTTATCCATGATGGTTCTCCTTTTTGTTTGGTGAGAACATTATGGAAAATGGGGATTGCCTGTTGCTTACCCGGAAATTACACGGGTGTAATTTTTAGTTTCTTGGAAAACGGATTTCAAAAAGACTGCCGCCTTCCGGGGCATCGTGAACAGTTACGCTGCCTCCATGGGCCTGCATTACTGCGCGGACTAAACTTAAGCCCAGTCCTACGCCTTTTGTGGAGCGGCTTTTGTCTTCCCGATACAGCTTTTCGAAAATGCGGTCTCGTTCTTCTTTCGGGATACCCGGCCCGTTGTCTTGAATGGAAATTACTGTGAATTTGTCTTCAAGTCCGGTTTTGAAAATAATCTTACCGCCTTCGGGAGTGTATTTAAGGGCGTTATCGGTCAGGTTTCCGATAACCTGTAATATTCGCTGGCGGTCTGCTGAAATCATATAATTATTTGCACGATTGGTTATGTGGATGTTTCGGTCTTCAGCAATTATTTCATAGAGATCAATAGTTTCATTAATTATTTCCGAGCAGGAAAGAGGTTCCGGGGAAAGATGCATCTGTCCTGTCTCAGCTTCGGTAATGTCCATGAGCATGTTGATTAGCTTATCAATTCGTTCAATATCTTCGGCGCAATCCATGAGCACTTCACGCTGCTCTTCTGCGGAAGCGTCAGAGAGTATGGCTTGCTCAATGCGGGCCTTCATGCGGGCCAGTGGGGTTTTTAAATCGTGGCTGACGTTGCCTAAAGTGTCGCGCATGGCAGTGATCAGGATTTCAATCCGTTCCATCATGAGGTTAAAAAGTTCGGTCAGCTCGCGTATTTCTCCGCTTTTCTCAAAGATCGGAACCCTACTTTTCATGTCGCCGGAAGAAACTTTTTTTGCCGTCGCGGCCAGCTCTCGAACCGGGCGCAGCACATGACGGGAAAACATTATCCCCCCGATGATACCTAGAATGATCACTCCGCCAAGGACGATCATAAATACACTTTGCAGTCCTTCAACCATGAATTCCTGTCGGTCGGTAGTGCGTCCGGTATGCAGGGTGTATCCTGTTTTAAGCGGGGTAACGAGAATATCCAGATCATTCATTGTGGGCAGATCCAGCGGGTGCCATCCGGGTTGATTTGGTATGGCCTTTAGTTGGAGTGGGGTCCACTCCAGTTCGTCAAGTTCCTGCGGTATGGTCAGCCAGACGGTTTTGCCGTTCGCGTCTGTAATATAAATAAAAATATTGCTGAATCTATTAGCCTGATGCTGGGCGCGGATTGTTTTAAGGAGGGAAGAGAAGTCTTTGTTTTCGTAAATGTTTTTATAAGATTGAACACGTTCATTTATGCGTTCGCGTTCCATCTGGGTCAGGTAAAAATCAAGCATGAGTGTGCTCAGTGCGAACAAACAGAGCGTGCTGGCAACAAAGAGTAGGAAATATGAGGTGATTATCCGTGAGGAAGAAAGGTGTTTTTTAATCCTTTTTGTCAGTGAGCACATAACCGACCCCGCGGATTGTGGAAATCAGATTATTGGCAAAAGGCTTATCCACTTTTGAGCGCAGACGGTGCATGAGCACTTCCACCACGTTGGTCTGCGGGTTGAAGCTGTAATCCCAGATGTGCTCGAGGATCATTGTTTTGGTGACGACCCGTCCGGCATTATTCATCATATATTCCAAGAGTCCATATTCCCTTGCGTGAAGGATAATATGCGTACCATCACGGCTGACTTCGCGGGTGAAGCGATTTAGTATTAGGTCACCGACTTGCAATTTGGAATCTGCCGGTGTTCGGGATGATCTGCGAATAAGGGCCTGTAAACGGGCTTGAAGCTCGGCAAAGGAGAAGGGCTTGGTCAGGTAATCGTCGCCCCCGGCCTGAAGTCCGGAGACTTTGTCGTCCACGCTTTGTCGGGCACTGAGGATTAGCACTGGAGTTTCCATTGCGCGGCCCCGCATTTCAGCAATTATGCTCAGTCCGTCGCGGCCCGGAAGCATGAGGTCTATTATTGCTGCGTCATATTCAGTGCTCAGGGCGAAGTTTAGGCCGTCGTTTCCATCAGCAGCATGATCCACTGTAAAACCGGATTCGCGCAATCCCTGGGCAATATAGTCGGCAATGGTTATATCGTCTTCAACAATCAGTATCCGCAACGCAAGCTCCTTTGCATGGCAGTGCGGTCTTACTTGGCCGCACTGCCTGTATCTTTACCAGTGATATACGAATAAGACCAGATAGCTGGCAACCAGATATACGCCTATAGCGAGAGCTGAGAACATTGACGGGTTGACTTTGCGGCCAAGGAATTCAAGTGAAAGAGCGTTTGCTTTGGATGGACAGACATTATCCAGACAATTGTAGCAGCTTAGGCAGTCATCACCGCAGATTTCTTTTTTAGATGAAGGATTGACCTGCATGGGGCAGACCCGGTCGCATTTTTTGCAATCGATGCAGGTTTCAGTATCTCTTTTGATTTTGCAGAGTTTGCAGACCTTGTTGATCAGGTTGTATCCGGCTTTTTGAAAGCACATGTATTTGCAAAAGAAGTTAGGAATAAATAAGGGAACCAGCAGGACCGCAAAATGTTTGGCCTTGATGAAATTCCACGAAAATGCGGTGGATTTGTACATCACGATGTGGTCCCCGAAATAGCTGACCCCTTTGATGAAGAACAGATAAAGGAAAAATCCCAACAGTGGGTAACGCAGCATGCGTAGCCATTTGTCGTATGGCTGGGGGATATTGAATTGCAGTTTTGGGAAGAGCTTATTGCCGATGCGGGTGGCAAAATAGGAAGCACTCCCGAACGGGCAGGCCCAGCTACAGAAGAATGGCCCGAAAATGATAACGGAACCAAGTACGATGTATTCGCTTTCAAGTTCAAATTCTATTCCTAGAATTTTCATCACAATGTAAAAATTGGCGGCAAAGAAAAAGCGTATGGCGTCCCTTGAAAAAGTGAATGGTGTGTCTTTTTTATAAAGTTTCATGTTTTCCCCTTGTTTTTGAAATTAATTTTCATGTCCGGGGAATATGGAGGAGTACTCTTGCGTCCTCATTACCTGAAAATTACACGGGTGTAATTTTCCACAACAAAGCCCCTCTTTACCTCTCATGGTAAAGAGGGGCTTTGGACTCTTTGTTTTAAATTACATGAACCGCTTATCAATAACCCGGCGGATCTTTCCGGTGGTTTCTACTCTCGGGATGCCGCCGGAAGGTACAACCAGAATTTTGAAGGCCCGGATGCGGTTTTTTTGTCTGTTTGCACCAACTGCCGGAATATCATCACTTAAACATTCGTAGACTTTGGAAGTTAGTTGGTAATCATCCACGGCATCGCTGTCTGCGGCTTCTACGCGGATGATGATGTCAGTTTCTTCCCCGTTGAGGTCCAGTCTGATTTGAAAGACCGGGGCCAGTTCCCTGAAATTGCCGAGGCAGGAGCCGATTTGTTCCAAAGACATAGAATCATGTTGGAATTCGAGGATTTCATCAGAACGTTGCAGCAGTTTGAAGCGCGGGCTGGTTCTACCACAAGGACATTCCCCTTCCATCCATTCAATGTTGTCACCCACCTTCATGCGGATGGCTGGTTGCAGGGTTCGGATCAGGGAGGTGGCGATGATTCCGCCGTCATCGTCCTGTTCCACAATGCAGTGCGGTAGCAGGATATGATGTTCGGTTCCGGTGCAGTGTTCGCACTGAAAACCGATAGGCCCTACTTCGGCTGCGCCGTATCCCGCAGAGTGAAAAGTTGCGTTCGGCCAGACCGAAGAAAGGTAACTTTCCTGTTCCGTGGTCAGGGGTGTGGAGGCAAAGGCTACTTTTTCAATATTGAGCTTGAGACCGCGCCTTGTGGCTTCCTGAGCAATCTGGACCAGTGTTGGCGAGATGCCGAAAAGGGTGTTCGGAGCCATGGTTTCCAGATAATCAAGAGTCCGCTCCACGGGTTGGTTGTCGGTAATGGGCAGGATGTTGCAGCCGATCATTTCAAGGGCGCGGTAGCTGGTCAGGAATCCGGTCCAGAATGCCCCGGCCCGGATGCAGTTGGCCACCACGTCCGAAGTGGTGATGCCACAGGCCATGAGGCCGTAAGCCGCGCCTTCGCAGACTTCCCGGAATTCATCCAGTCCGTAACGGGCAAAGGTCATTCTGCCGGAGGTGCCTCCGGTGGAAAATTTATAGAACCCCCCGGTGGTGCGGGTGTAGAGGGCCTTTTTGCAGGCTTGTCCCTCAGTGCAAAGGACCTGCTTGTCGATAATCGGAATTTGCTTGAGCTCGTCCAGACTTTTTAGCGGCAGCTCAATTCCTTGGTACAGTTTTTTGTAAAAAGGGGCCTGAACGGCAATACCCAGAATCTGATTCAGCTTTTCCAGTTGGTGTATTTCAGCAGTCTTTTTGTCTGAGAAATGGAGATCGGTCATGCTGGCCTCCCTTGTTTGTTCGATGCTTGGAGCAGGGTTTCAAACAAATCGTATCAGATTTGGGGAGGAGATGTATATATTTACGGGTATTTTTTTGAGTTTGGTTAATTACGATTCAAACTGCGGGTCAGGTATTTGTCCAGTTGGTTGGTGAAATTTTGTTTGTCTTTGGGACTGAAAGCCGCAGGGCCGCCGGAAACAGTTCCTGCGCTACGCAGTTCTTCCATGAGATTGCGCATGCTCAGGATGGATTTGATATTGTCTTCGGTGTATAATTCTCCGCGCGGGTTAAGGCCTGTTGCACCTTTTTCTACGATTTTATCTGCCAGCGGGATATCTGCGGTAATCACCAGATCACCGGGATTGCACAGCTTGACGATTTCATTGTCCGCCACATCGAACCCGGCACCGACCTTGATCATATTAATGAAAGGGGATGTGGGAATAGTCATATATTGATTGGCTACAAGGGTAAGTTTTACTTCCCGGCGCATGACAGTCTTGAACAGAATTTCTTTTACGGCCTTGGGGCAGGCATCGGCATCGACCCAGATTTGCATAATCTCTATCCCTGATAATCAGATGGTTGGTTTAGGTTTCTGCCTTTACTAAGAGGACGGGGGATAAAAATCAACGACTGTTTTTAGTGCTCCAGCTCTTTTAGAATATAATCGGTCAGTGATCCGAATTCAGGCATGGCTCTGCTGCGGGGGCGCTTCATTTCAACATCGAGAATTTTATGGATACGGCCCGGACGGCTGGACATTATTACTATGCGGTCGGCAAGGTAAATAGCCTCATCAACCGAATGGGTGACCAGTACGATTGTTTTGCGGGTCATCTCCCAAACTTTGAGTAGCTCTTTTTGGAGCAGGATACGTGTGTGGGCATCGAGTGCTCCGAACGGTTCATCCATGAGCAGGACATCCGGTTCGTTGGCAAGGGCACGGGCAATTGCCACCCGCTGGCGCATACCTCCGGAAAGCTCATGGGGATAGGCATCTTTGAAATCAAGCATGTTGACCATGCGTATGTAGTGAAGCGCGTCTTTATAACGTTTGTCCTTATCAACCCCGGCAAATTCCGGCCCGGAAGCGACGTTATCCAGCACGTTCAGCCACGGGAACAGGGAATATTCCTGGAATACAAGGCCGATTTCCCCACAAGGTTTGCTGACCGGGCTTCCATTGTAGTGGACTGTGCCCGCGGAACTCTTCTCAAGTCCCGCAGCAATGCGCAGGATGGTGGATTTACCGCACCCAGAAGGCCCGACAATGCAGGTGAAGGAATTTCGTGGAATTTGCAGACTTACGCTGTCCACGGCAAGGATGGTATTTCCGTGTCCTGTAGTGAATTCCTTGCTCAGCCTGTTTATTTCTATGACTTGTTCCAGTTTTTGATTCATCTAGTCCGCCTGTCTGCGCCATGAAAAATGTTTGTGTTCAATGTGGCGGAATACCGCATCCATAGCAGCCCCGACAATTCCGATTGAGATCATTCCGGCAATTACTATATCAGTTGACGCCAGTGTAAAGGCGTGGGTGATCATATAGCCGATGCCGGAAAGTGATCCCGGAAGCATCTCTGCGGAAACAAGACACATCCATGCAATGCCCAGCCCGATGCGCATCCCGGTGATAATGGAAGGCATGGCTGCGGGGAGCAGGACTTTACGAAAAATCTGGTTTTCGCTGGCCCCGAGCACCCGTGCGGAATCGATGAGGGTTTTGTTCACATTGCGCACACCGTGGATGGTGG
Source organism: Marinifilum sp. JC120 (assembly GCA_004923195.1). Taxonomy (NCBI): domain Bacteria; kingdom Pseudomonadati; phylum Bacteroidota; class Bacteroidia; order Marinilabiliales; family Marinifilaceae; genus Marinifilum; species Marinifilum sp. JC120. The sequence goes on from RDSB01000019.1 coordinate 44,063, forward strand.
AAGTCAAGATAGGGTAGAACGCGCCGATGAAGATGATGAACAGCATGGCAAATTTTATGTTGTCCAGATAGATGTATATCTGTCCGGTTTCCACACCGCTTATGGTGGCAAGACTGGAAATTCCGAACCAGGCCATGACCAGGGGCACCCACGCCAGCGGGGGGATGGGGCGGAACAGATTCAGAAATCCATTGAAAAATTTGAAGATTACGCCGTAGTAGCCCATGACCACACCCAGCGGAATGGCGACTGCTGCCGCAAGGGCATAGCCCATGATCACCCTTACAAGGCTGACCAGAACGTTACCTGCAAGTGAACCCATGCTGATCAGGTCTTCAGTGGGGTTGAATACGATATGGCCGACCTGCTCTATGCCGGGCAGGATGACCTGATTACCGATTTGCTCCGCAAGAGCAATCCAGACCATAGCCAGCAGAGCCGGGGCCATTACAGGAAGAGTAAGTGACAAAGCACGTGTTTTCATAAGAATTTTGTGCGCTACGCGTTTTATGTATAGATTTTGCCTCCGGCGGCTTAAACCCTTTTCCAAAAGGGTTTAAGAATCCCAAAACGTTTTAATTGTTTGTCTTTGGGATATAGCGGAGAAAAGAGTTTGCCTAAAAAATAAGTACTTAATTTTATAAGGTTTTGGACAGTTCGTGTTTCGGAGGTCTTCTTAGCGCGTTACACGCGAAGCATACTAAAAAGTTTTGAGGGGATGGGGTCTGGGGAAGGGGAACTTTTCTCAAAAGTTCCCCTTCCCCAGCCGCCGGAGGCATCTTATTTCTTTAGGCTTTTTTCAACAAATGAGAAGTCGAACAAAATGGGAGTTGCAGCGGTGATATCCGTGTTTTTCATTTTGCCTTTGAATTTATTCATGCTGTTGAGCATGCTCAGGAATTCAGCTTCACCTTTGAGCCAGTTTTCAGTGGGATCGGTAGTGTAGATGATGCTGGATTTTTCCACTGCTTTAGCCGGGACTCCGATCCATTTGGCGGAGATTGCGGCAGTATCCTTTTTGTTGGCATTGCTCCACTTGGATGCTGCGGTCATGAGATCGGTCATGGCCTGAACGACTGCGGGCTGATCGGTAATGATCTGCTCGCTGGCACCCATTACGCAACAGGGGAAGTCGGTCCAGTGTCCGGCAGGCGGCAGATCGCGTGAATCAAGGCCGATGTGCCCAACATGTTTATGTTCGGCGACAACGGGGTGCGGCGCAGGACCAACCCAACAGTCAACCTGTTTGCTGAGCAGTGCCGGGATGAGATTGGAAGTGGACTTGAGATCAACCATGAGAATGTCCGCTTCTGCGTCGTTGGGATTGCCGGTTATTTTGAAACCGGCCTTGTGCAGTGCGCCTTCAAAGGCAATGCGCGGTGCGCTGGTGGGGGAGTGATAGCCAATTTTGAATGGTGTTTTTGAAGCCTTGATTGCGGCTGCCACATCTGCATAACCATTGACTTTGCTGCCTTCGGGGAAAACCATGCTCATGCCGTCAACATGCAGGGGGCAGAGGATTTTCATCTTGGTGCCCTTGTCGATACCGCTCATGAATGCGGTACTGGAAGCAAGGCCTAGGTCCAGACGGTTCATGGCGAACAGAGTGGTTGTTTCGGAACCGTTTTTAGACACAATAAGGTTGATTACAGCCAGCGGTTTACCTTCGGAGGAAAAGAGTTTGTACTTTTGCTTGGGGACCATTTCTTCCAGATAAGCACCGGAATTATGGAAATCCTTGCCTTTAATTGCCGCGACCATGATCGGGGTGTGATGGGTGGTAAAAATATATCCCATGTACAGGCTGGGAAGTTTGCTCTTCGCAGCCTGTGCAGCTCCGGCGTTGAAGCTGCATGCCAGCAGCAGTGCCGCGAGGATTACAAATCCTTTGTTAAAAAATCTTTTAAAGTTCATCCTTATCTCCTTGAATTGTTTTATTCAGCAAGCTCTACGAACGCCTCAATACGGGTCCGCAGTTGCTCAATGTCTGATTCAGAATAGTCTGTCTCGATGTGCAGGAAAGGCAGACCCATTTCATCTTCAACAAAATTTCGCAGGGTGGTGGACTCTGCATTGTAGGTATGGCAGCCCAGCCAGGTCAGATCCATGACCGCGTCCACCTCGAATGTTTCAACCAGTTCCTTGATGGATTCCAGTCTGCCGGGGTTGGGGCTCATGCATGAACAGGGGACCTGTAGATAGCGGCGGGCAATGGCTTCATAGGGATCTCCGGTTTCCTGCACGGGCAGGGTAAGGCCCTTCAGGCCAGAACAGTTTTCCATGCAGACCACATGGGCACCGAGTTCCTCGGTGACGGTGATAGCTTTTTCAGACCCTTTACCGACCGGGCATCCGGTCAGGAGTATGCGTAAGCCTTTCTTTGCTTCTAATTCCGGGCGGGCCAGATATTCATGCATTTCAGAGCGCAGGGTCTGTAGTTGCTTCAGGTATGTTTCAGGAGAAATTGAAAAACTTTTGCTTTCCTGCACCGCAAGCATTTCCCGGGCTGTGAGCGGGGAGCGTCTGTCCGCGCTGAGGATCATCAGTTCGTAAAGTTCTTTGCGGATTTTGTTTTGCAGAATAATTTCATTGTGCAGAGCTTCTTCTGTGACTTTTATGCCGGAATATTCCACGAGAAATTTTTCCAATTCACGCAAGCCGCTCATCCAATATTTAAGGGGTGCTTCACCTTTTTGGGTATGAGGGAGCTGCATGAGGTGGAGCGGTTTGATCGTCTCCATCAGCTCGTACATTTTCTTTTTTCCATCACAGGTAGTTTCAGCGATAATTATGTCGGAGAAGCTGAAAAAGGGGCAGGAGTCTGTTAGCGCATAGCCGTAACTAGATTTGATCAGCGGGCAGAGGCTGGCCGGAAGTTCCCGTTCGGCATCCTTGATAGGGGCCTGCTTTTTTCCGCACAGGCTGACCGGGGCAATGCCCGCAGCCCGGATAAGTTCATTGGGAGCATAGATGCAGTAAACTCCGGCAACTTTGCCGCCTTTGTTTTTCCATTCATCCAGTTCTGCCAGACTGTATTCTGAAAAAGAAATGAACGGTTTCAGGTTCATGGCTATGTCCTCTTTTTTTATTGATAAATTCTTTTTTACGGTTAGGCGGGCCCTAGAAAATCGGTATTAAATGATCATAGAATAATTGTTGAGTCCAATTGGTAATACAAATGATCTCAAGTGTTTGTGATCGGTTTTTGTGATGTAGCGGAGGGTTGGGTTGTTTAAAGCAGGTCTAATGTATTGTTTTGCGAATTTGCAGCAGAGGGGGCAGGTTTGATTGTGCGTATCGGTTTATTTTAACATATAGAAACATTCTACTCGGGCAGGCATGAAATCCCTTATGATCGATAGGCTTAGAGCATGAGTGAGTGTTTAATTAATTACTTATGTGTATCTATTTCAGTCTTCTTATTTTTGATCTACTTTTGTTAATGTGTTTAAATTAAACATGAAAATAATTTTGTTCCAAACCGTACGCAATCCCGTAAATTTTGCTGTTCCCTCCTGCTTTCTTTAATTGTGCCTCATACGGCATAATTAAAGTTTTTTAAGCATATGGAGAGAACATGAATCTTGAAGCCGCCATCAGTCAGGAAAATACCCCGGTCCGGGATGATTCCATCGGCCCTTATACATATGACGAATTTATCGAAGCTGCGCGCAGGTTTCACGGTAGCCCCGCACCGGGACTTATTCTCGGCGGATATATGATGGAGGAGGCCCGCAGGCATCTTCCTGAAGGTGCAATTTTCGATGCCATTTCCGAGACCTCATGGTGTCTGCCGGATGCCGTGCAGATGCTTACTGTATGCAGCACTGGTAACGGTTGGCTTAGAGTTAAAAATCTCGGGGTCTATGCCCTGTCTCTTTATGATAAGTACACTGGCGAGGGTGTGCGTATCCGGGTTGACCCCGAGAAGCTTAAGGACTGGCCCGAAACCGAATCATGGTTTTTCAAACGCAGGCCCAAGCACGAGCAGGATTCCGTAAAGCTTCATGCTGAGATCAGGGAAGCGGGGGCTGCTTTCTGCTCAGTCGAGGCTGTGCAGATTAAGCAGGAAGCAATGATCAAGCGCAGCAAGGGCGGCATCACCACTTGCCCCATTTGCGGAGACGCCTATCCCGGTTCATTCGGTGCCATCTGTAGAGGGTGTCAGGGTGAAAGCCCCTATGCCAGCCGTGATGCCGGACTCAAAGCTTCCACTGCGCCGCTTCCCAAAGGACTCAAAGTTGTCCCGGTTGATGAAGCTGAAGGCAAGACCGCAGTTCATGACATGACCCGCATTGTTCCCGGCGAAAGCAAGGGACCGGAATTCCGCAAGAATCACGATTTTACCGCCCACGATATCTGTAGACTCCAGATGATCGGCAAGAACCATATTTACGTTGATGAAGGCGATATTCCCGAAGGGGAGTGGGTACACGAAAACGAGGCCGCCCGGACTTTCGGACGGATCATGGCCGGGGACGGTATCTGTACCGACGGCGAGCCGAAAGAGGGAAAGGTCACCCTGCTCGCCGAACATGACGGGCTGCTGGTCAGCGATCTTGAAATGATGAATCGCTTCAATCTTGTGCCCGATGTGATGGTTGCAGCCCGTAAGAACGGTACTCTGATCAAAGAGGGCACCCGCATTGCCGGGACACGGGCCATCCCGCTCTATCTTTCCCGCGAGAATTTCTCCCGCGCTGTTTCCGCACTGGACGGAGATCCGTTATTCAAAGTGCTTCCCCTGCAACGCAAGAAGGTTGGTATCCTCATCACCGGGGATGAAGTTTTTAACGGTCTCATTGACGATAAATTTGAGTCTGTCATCACTGCAAAGGTGCAGGCATTAGGCTGCGAAGTAGTCCGCTCTGTCATTAAGCCGGACGACCGTGAAGAGATTCGCGACGCAGCCCTTTCCCTCATGAAAGAAGGTTGTGACCTGCTTATCACAACCGCCGGGATGTCTGTTGACCCTGATGATGTGACCCGCCACGGCCTGGTGGATGCCGGAGTATCCGACCTCCTGTATGGTGCTCCGGTACTCCCCGGTACCATGCTGCTGCTGGCTAAAGCCGGGGAGGCTAGAGTAATCGGCGTTCCGGCCTGCGCGCTCTTTTTCAAAACCACAAGTCTGGACCTTGTCTTACCCAAAGTAATCGCTGGGCAGGATGTGACCCGCAATGATCTCGCATCGCTTGCTGACGGCGGCTACTGCATGGAGTGCAAGGTTTGCACGTTCCCCAAATGTCCTTTTGGAAAATAGGAGGCGAGTATGCATAAGAATCTCGACCCGCCCGAAATGGGGTCAACTGCGGCATTGGCTGAAATGGATTCCCATAATCCCACAATCCGGCTGCATCTCTGGCTGGAAGGAGGCGAGGGCGTTTTCTTCGGCTACGGCAGGCTGCTCCTGCTGGACCGCATTGAAACCTGCGGATCGCTCAAAAAAGCATCCGAGGAACTGGGCATGTCCTACCGCGCCGCATGGGGCAAGATTAAACAGACCGAGCAGGTCTTAGGATTCCAGCTCATGGAGCGGGTAGGCAGCAGGCGCAGCGGCTACCGCTTAACCGAAGCTGGACGGGTCGTGCGTGACAAGTATTTCGAATGGTTCAACAAGGTTGAGCAGGATGCCCGCGCTAGAGCGGAGGAGATTTTTCCTTGGAAGTCTCGGAGTTTCGGGGAGAGTTAAGAGTCAGGAAAATCAATAAGGGCCGTACATGGATCAACATGTACGGCCTGTTTTTATGCGCGGGTTACAAGGTGGAATATTAAGCCTTCCAGCCCGGTCCCTTCACCACAATTTCGTTCAATACTCGCCCCATTTCCGGCGTTTCCATCATTCCGGTTACTACTTCGATATAGCATCCGCTGTCCGCTGTTGCGGCTTTTTGCAAGGCCTCTTCCAGTTCGCGATTGGTCGTCACTTTTGCGCTGAACCAGCCGTCCATACCCAGAGCTTCGGGCACTTTACTGTAATTCCATTGGGCCAGATCATTATAATATATGTAGGGATCTTCGCAGAGCAGCCGCTCGATGAGGTAGCCGTCATTATTCACGCAAATAATTATGGGCTTGAGTTTGAAGCGCGCAAACTGGCAGATTTCCTGTACTGTCATCTGGTGTGCGCCTTCCCCGGTGAGCAGCAGGGTGCGCCGCTTGGGGGCAGCCATGGCAGCACCGAAAGCAGCCGGAGTCGCCCAGCCGATGGAACCCCACAGTGTCTGGTTAAAGAAAACCGCATCTTCTGGAAGCCGGGAATTGACCAGCCCCATTGATGCTGTCCCGGTTTCACCCATGATGATGTCATTCGGTGCGAAAAAGCGTTCAATGCGCGGGTAGAGTGAGTCTGCGGTGATTTCATCCTCGGGATTACCCACTGGTTCGCCGAGTCCTTGCGGGGTCATGGGGATTGGCAGGGAAAGATTTTCAATGCGCCCGCAAAGTTCGCGCAACACGTCTTCCATAAGCAGATTATGATAGACCGCATGCCCGATGCAGACGCGGTCAGGATGAATTTTAATTTCGTGTCCGGGATCAAGGTTTACGGTAAAAGCCCCGGTATTGATGTCGGAACGGATGGTGCCGAAGCTGACCACCAGATCCGCGGATTCAACGGTCTGCTGCACTTTTTCATCGAGAATGCGCCCGTTATAGACCCCGATGAAATTAGGATGCGTCTCGGAAAGCGTCCCCTTGGCCATGAACATTGAAGTAAACGGCATGCCTGATTTATCAATGAATTCTAGCATCGGTTCATGCAGTTCATAGCGTCCGATCAGCGCGCCGACCATGGCGATAGCATTATTCGAATTTTTCAGCTTTTCGATGATGAGCGGAATGACCGTATCAAGGGTACTCTGATCGCTGACAGGCATGGGCAAGGTATGTGGTTTGGTGCAGCCCAGTTCTTTTAGTGCTTCATCCGCAGGCACAGCAATGTACACGGGCTGTTTTTTGGTCAGCGCGGCATTGATGCAGCGTTCCACCTCTGCCACGGTATTTTCGGCTGTAAGGATAGTGCTGGCGCAGACGACAGGTTGGGTCATTTTATAAAAAAGGTCGAATTCACCGTTGCCAAGTGAATGGTGGATAAGGTTGCCGTTGCGCTGCACCGAGCATTTAGGAATACCCACGATATGGAAGACAGGCAGGTTCTCCGCATAGCATCCGGCAATACCGTTAATGGCGCTAAGTTCGCCAACGCCGTAAGTAGTGCAGACGGCGGATTTGCCTTTGATGCGGGCGTAGCCGTCAGCGGCATATGCTGCGTTGAGTTCGTTGCAGCAGCCGATCCAGTTGAAGTCTGAATCTGTGCAGAAGGCATCATTCACCGGGAAGGCATAATCGCCCGGAACCCCGAAGATATCTGTTATTCCGATTTCTTTTAGCCGTTCAAGCAAGTGTTGGATAACTGTCTGGTTCATGGATAATCCCCCTATTATTTATGGTAAGCAGAGTAGCATGGTTTTACTTGCTCGTCTGCTCTTGTGGGGGATTTGTGTTTATGGGGATTTGGAATTCCTCGCCGCAATACAATTTTCAGTCTCCGCATCAATAATCTCCTGCAAACTAAGCATAAACTCATCAATCCCGGTGTACTATATCCCGTAGCCAAGGTTAAATACATGGTCGACTTCAGGTTGGTTTAGCCCTTGAGTATGCTGCAAAAGGGTTTCCAGCTTATCAAGTGCGTTATCTAACGTGCTTTGGGTGTGTTGCAGTAAAATTAGTGTTTTGGCGGTTAGATCTTGACTCCAAAAAACAAGTATATACTTTGTCTTAATTCATTCTAAAAAAGGAGAGTATTATGAATACAGTGGTAGATTTGACTTTCAAAGAAGGGATGCAAATCTCAGCAAAGATACGCGAGCATGAAGTGTTGACTGATGTTCCGGCTGATCATGGCGGTGCGGATGAAGCTCAGACTCCCTTTGAACTCTTCTTCTCTTCTATGGCTTGTTGTGCTGGTGTGTATGCTAAGCGTTTTTTTGAAAGCAAAAATCTGTCTACCGATGGATTCGGAATCCGTTTAGTTTGTGAATCCGATCCAGACCAGAATGGAATGCGGGTTTCTAAAGTGAATTATGAAGTTACTCTTCCGCAAGATTTTCCCGAGAAGTATGAAAAGCCTCTAATGCGCACTATTGACCAGTGCACTGTTAAAAAACAGGTCTTGAATCCACCTGAATTTGAGGTGTCATTCTTGAGATAACTTTCTCAAAGGCGCAGCACAATTAGTTGCGCTGTTTTTTAATGCACTAAGTGTGAGGATCATCCTGCCATTGCGTTGGATGATCCTTTTCCTTTTTGGGGCTTTCAGGCAAGTATGCAGTCTCCTTTGCAGTAAATTTACTGAGCCAGTAACGCCGGAATAAGTTCTTTAGCATGTTCCATAGTTATATAATCCTTACCCCTTAGCGCAGACTCATCCACGCACTCATGGCACCATGTGGTGTGGAAGGGGATATGCACTGCATTGGAACCGATATTAACCACCGGGAGTACGTCGGATTTTACGGAATTACCGACCATCACAAATTCATCCTTGCAGATGTCGTGGAAGTCTAGGCACTTCTTGTAGGTCCGCTCGTCTTTTTCGCTGACTATCTCAATGCAGGAAAAATAGTCGGCCAGCCCGGAACGCTGGATTTTCCGTTCCTGCTCCATGAGATCGCCCTTGGTGATGAGCATTAGCTTGAAATCAGCGGCGAGCTTGTCGAGCACGTCTTCGACACCGTCCAGCAGTTCCACGGGATGGCTTTGCATTTCTTTGCCTATCTCGATAATTCTGTTGATCTCCTTAGCGCAGTCGTGGCCGCCTGTGATCTGTATAGCGGTTTCGATCATGGCGATTACAAAAGGCTTTGAGCCGTAGCCCATAATCGGGATAGTGCGTGACTGGGTTTCTTCCAGCATCTTGCAGATTATGTCCGGCTCATTGTATGTGGGAAACATATTGCAAAATTCGGCTGTGACTTCCTGAAATATGGGTTCGTTGATCCAGAGGGTATCGTCAGCGTCAAAGGCCACTACATTTATATTATTCATGAACATTGGTTTTCTCCGTTTGTGTTTGTATGGGGATACGGTAAGGTGAAAAATTTAAAAAGGACATTTGTCCTGAACGGATAATTATGAAGGAAATTGAGAACGGATTAGCCCGTGAGCTTCTTGAAAGTTACGGGGAAAGGAAAAGCAGTAATCCGGAAAAACTTAGCGAGATTGAGGTGCACCCGGGTGAATTCATCATTCTGGAAGGGCAGGTGCCGGAGGCGGTTTTTATCATTCTAAGCGGAAGCATGAAGGTGCATCTGAACATGGCTAAGGGCAGTGAGTACCTTGTAGCCTTGGAAGGGCCTGGGAAATTGCTCGGCGAGGTCGAGGCCCTGACCGGAACCCCGGCGGCTTGTTCGGTTACTGCTTTGGGAGAATGCCGGGTCGCTGCTGTGCTGCCCGCTGATTATGAAACATGGCTGGCGGAAAATCACCGTTTTGCCTTGTTGGTGAACCGCATTCTTTCTTTCCGCTTGCAATCATTCACCAGAAGGGCGGCGGTGAATTTGAGTTATCCTCTTGAATACTCGGTACTGAAAATGATCAAGATGCAGTTTGAGGAGCACGGCTCGTTGGTTTTGCAGATTTCAAAAGAGGAAATCGCCAATTATTTGGGTACAAGTCTGCGTAGCATCAATCGTATTATCAAGGGCTTGCAAGATAAGAATATTTTGTTAGCTGCAAAAGAGATTGAGATCCTTTCCATGGACGATGTTGAGCGGCTCATGGAGTTACATGAGAATAAATAGTACTCATATGTGCTAAATCTAACATATTCAATTTATTGACTTTATTTCACTAGTAATATTCTATGGGATCATCAAAGTAATTGTCAGGCGTTTACGCGGTTTTGTGAGCCTGATTTAAACTGAGGAGGTTCCATGAATATTTCACGGCGAGGGTTCATGAAACTTGCAGGCGTAGGTGTCGCAAGTATCGGTATGAGCCAGCTGGGACTCGATCTTTCCCCGACGCAGGCTTATGCTGCCGGGCTGAAGATTGAGGGCGCGAAAGAAGTGATTTCTATCTGTCCGTTCTGTTCGGTCAGTTGTCATTTCATCGCCCATGTTAAGGACGGAAAGATTGTCAGCTGTGAAGGTGATCCGGATTACCCGGTCAGTGAAGGTGCTCTCTGTGCTAAGGGTGCGGCTATGCTCTCCATGCATAACAGCCACCACCGCATTGAAAAGCCCCTGTATCGCGCTCCTTACAGCGATAAATGGGAAGAAAAGAGCTGGGAATGGACACTTGATCGCATTGCCCAGCGCGTAAAAGAAACACGTGATGAAGACTTCAAACGGTTCAATGATAAGGGCCAGGAAGTTAACCGTGTAGAATCAATTTTCCATCTTGGTACATCGCAGATGGATAACGAGGAGTGTGCAGTCGTCCATCAGGGTGTACGCGGTCTCGGCCTGGTGCATTTTGATCACCAGGCACGTATCTGACACAGCGCAACAGTTGCGGCTCTGGCAGAGTCGTTCGGGCGCGGTGCGATGACAAACCACTGGTGCGATATTGAAAATGCGGACTCTATCTTAATCATAGGTAGTAACGCCGCTGAGCACCATCCTATCTCCTTTAAATGGGTATTGCGGGCCAAGGACAAAGGCGCCTCGGTTATGCATGTTGACCCCAAATTCTCCCGTACTTCTGCGAGATGTGATTTTCACGTCCCCCTGAGATCGGGAACCGATATCCCCTTCATGGGCGGTATGATCAACTATGTTCTTGAGAACAACATGTTCTTTAAGGAATACGTTGCAAATTATACCAACGCAGCTTTTATCGTCGGTAAAGATTACAAGTTCTCCAAAGGACTTTTCTCCGGTTACGACAAGAAAGCCCGCAAATATGACAAATCCAAATGGGCTTTTGAGCTGGATAAAGACGGCGTACCCAAACGCGATGAATCACTGAAGCATCCCCGCTGCGTATTCCAGCTGCTTAAGAAGCATTACTCCCGCTATTCCCTGTCCAACGTTTCCAAGACCACAGGTGTCTCCAAAGATAACCTGATGCGGGTCTACAAGGAATACTCTTCCACAGGTAAGAAAGATAAATCCGGTACCATCATGTACGCATTGGGCTGGACCCAGCATACCGTTGGTGTTCAGAACATCCGTTCCAGTGCCATCTTGCAGCTCCTGCTCGGTAACATCGGTGTAGCAGGTGGCGGCATCAACGCCCTGCGCGGTGAGCCTAACGTACAGGGTTCCACTGACCATTGTATCCTCTGGCATATTCTGCCCGGATACCTGCCTATGCCCAAAGCCAGCATGGGGTCTTATGAGGATTACGTGAAGAAGACCACCCCGGTCTCCCACGATTCTGAAAGTGCCAACTGGTGGCAGCATAAGCCTAAATATATGGCTTCCCTGCTTAAGGCATGGCGCGGCGAGAACGCCTCAACTGATAACGGCTTCGGCTATCAGATGCTGCCCAAGGCTGATGACGGTGTGGATTACTCCTACATCTACATCTTCGACCGCATGTATAAAGGCGAGATCAAAGGTGGTTTCACATTCGGAACCAACCCGGCCATGAGTGTGCCTAACTCCAACAAGACCCGTAAGGCTCTTGATAATCTCGATTGGCTGGTTGTTGGTGAGATTCACCACACCGAGACTTCCGAGAACTGGCACCGTCCCGGTATTGATCCTGCTCAGAATAAAACAGAAGTATTCCTGCTTCCCTCCGCCCAGCGTGCGGAAAAAGCAGGCTCCATCTCCAATAGTGGCCGCTGGCTGCTTTGGCATTATGAAGCCTGCCGCCCCATGGGTGAAGCCAAGAGTATGGGTGAAATGTATGTGGATATTATCAACCACGTACGCCGTCTCTACAATAAAGAGAACGGAGCATATCCTGAGCCTCTGCTTTCCCTTGACTGGCCCGCATATTACGATGCCGAAGACATGGCCCAGCGCATTAACGGCCGTTTTACCAAGGACGTTGAATTCAAGGGCAAGAAGTACAAAAAGGGCCAGCAGGTACCTTCTTTTGTAGCTCTGGCTGATGATGGTTCTACCTCTTCATTTAACTGGCTCTACGCTGGCAGTTACACTGAGGAAGGCGGCAACAAGGCCAAGCGTCGCAGTCTGGAACAGACTCCCATGCAGGCCAAGATTAATCTCTATCCTAACTATGCATGGTGCTGGCCTGTTAACCGCCGTATCCTCTACAACCGTGCTTCTGTTGATGCCAATGGTAAGCCTTGGGCACCGCAGAAGGCCGTTATTGAATGGAACGGTTCCAAGTGGGAAGGCGATATTCCTGATGGCGGATGGCCGCCGAACGCAACTGGTAAGGGACGTTATCCCTTTATCATGCGTAAGGAAGGTCACGGACAGCTTTACGGTCCCGGCTTGCAGGATGGTCCTTTCCCCGATCATTATGAACCGGTGGAAACTCCTATCAAGAGCCATCCTTTCTCCCGTCAGCTCAGCAGTCCGGTCTACAAGCGCGTGTACAGTGATATGGACAAGCTTGCCAAGCCTGCTGATGAGCGGTTCCCCATCGTCCTCACCACCTACAGCTTGACTGAGCACTGGTGCGGCGGCGGTGATACCCGTAACACTCCGGTCTTGCTTGAAGCAGAACCGCAGCAGTACGTGGAAATGAGCCCTGAACTGGCCAAGGAAAAGGGAATTGCAAACGGCGATCCCGTTATCGTTGAAAGTATCCGCGGAAAAGTTGAAGCTATCGCTATGGTTACTGTGCGTATGACTCCGTTTGAAATCAAAGGCGAGACCGTCCATGAAGTCGGTATGCCTTTCTGTTTCGGCTGGACCTCCAAAGGGGCAGGGGATGCCACTAACCGCCTTACCCCGGCTGTCGGTGATCCTAACACCACCATTCCCGAGTACAAGGCCTGTCTGGTGAACGTTCGCAAAGCGAAAAAGCTCACCGAGATTGAAGAGTAACCCGCAACTAGGCCGGATTGAAAAATCCGTCTGCAAAGGAGTAAAAAATGCCTAAAGCATTCTTTGTTGATACTTCCAGATGTACGGCTTGTCGCGGTTGCCAGGTTGCCTGTAAGGAATGGCACGATCTGCCCGCGGTAGAAACAAAACAGCGCGGTTCGCATCAGAATCCACCTGATCTGAACCCCTTTAACTATAAATTGGTCCGTTTCAGCGAGCATCGCATCAACGGTAAGGTCGAGTGGTATTTCTTCCCCGACCAGTGCCGCCATTGCGACGTGCCTCCCTGTAAGGATATCGGTGATATGTACGTGACTGGCGCGGTCATCAAGGATGAAGATACCGGCGCAGTTCTTTTCACCGACCAGAGCAAACGGCTCAGTGCTGACGAGTGTCAGGAAATAACTGAAGCGTGTCCCTACAACATCCCGCGCCGCAACACAGGTTCCGGTATGTTGACCAAGTGTGACATGTGTATTGACCGTCAGCAGGCCGGAATTGTGCCTGTCTGCGTCAAGACCTGTCCTACCGGCACTATGAACTTCGGTGATCGTGAAGAGATGGTCGCTCTTGCTGAAAAAGCCCTCGAAAGGGTCAAGAAAGACTATCCCAACGCGGAAATAATCGACGCTGACGAAGTCAACGTAATCTATCTGGTGCAGGATAAGCCAGAACTCTACTACGAGTATGTTACTGCAGACGCTTCCGGCGTAGGCAACGGCGTAACCCGCAAAGAGTTTCTCGCTAATCTCGCTAAACCAGCCAAACGTATGTTTGGATAAATTGTGCCTCCGGCGGCTGGGGAAGGGAAACTTTTGGGAAAAGTTTCCCTTCCCCAGACCCCATCCCTTCAAAACTTTTTAGTAGGGCTTCGCCGCTGGGGTTGTTAAGTTTGGGGCAAATTAAACAAATTTCTACAGTTTATATAAAAAGCGCGTAGCGCATCAAATAGTTCAGGAGCATAAGTAGTGAGTAATAAAAAGAAACATGATGTTCAGGCGGGATTGCTGGCATTGCGCAAAAAGATGCCTGCTCTTGAGAATATTTTTGATGCATTCGGGCCGCTGGTTGTTGCACAGGAGAAGGCGGAAGAGTTGCTGACGGACTGGGACGGCTATACTGTGCCGGAAGCATACGCTCCGCGCTTTGAGCAGGGTGTGGCTTTGATGGCGGATATGGAATTGCCCGAACTCGGCGATAAGTTCCGCGAAGTTTTCATGTTGGTGGCAAGTGCAGTTGTTGAAGGTGTTCCTGCGATTTCAAAGCAGGTGGATGAGATCGTTATTGCAGTGGGCGAAGTTGAAAATTTTAATGATCTTGCCAAGGCTCTTTGGAATGAGGATAGCAAACTTCTGCGTTCGGTTATTGAAAAGTGGAAGGTTGATGACCAGATTCTGGCCTTTATAGGTACCTTGGCACTGAAGCCGTTTATGGTCCACATGGAGCCGGAGGCGGCAAAGGCCATTGAAAATATGACTTGGCATAAGGGATATTGTCCGGTTTGCGCTACTTTTCCTGATCTGGCTCTGCTCAAGAAATCCGGTGATGACAATGCTTATCTTAAATCTCATGGCGGTCAGCGTTGGCTGCACTGTTCCGGCTGCGGGCACGAATGGCGTTTTAAGCGCAACACCTGCCCATGGTGCGAAAATGAGGATATCGAAAAGCTCCGCTACCTACAGTCTGAGGAACGCCAGAACGAACGTGTGGATGTCTGCGAATCCTGCAAGCATTATTTCGTAACCCTCGATACCCGTGAACTCACTGACCAGCCTGACCCGCGTGTGGCCCCGCTTGGGTTGGTTCATCTGGATATCAAGGCACAGGAAGAGAAGTATCAGCCTTTGGCTGAGACTCCGTGGAATGTGTTGTAGATAATTTATGGAGATTGAAATTAGAAGCCGTTCTGTGTTTATTCGGCGTATCTAATTTTCATAAGAAAAGGCCGCTTTGAGTTATCAAGGCGGCCTTAATTTTGTGTAAAGTGGAATGTGTTAAGCAGAAAGTCTGTTGTATTTTTTTAGAAGATTTTTGGTTTCTTCTACATAGCGAAGTATTTCTCCGGAATCATGGACCATTGGCTGACCATTGAAGTCATTGAAAAGTTTCATGCTTTTAAAACCGTCCATATATCCGTTGTTGTAGCTTTTCACCTTGTTGATGAAATCTTCTTTAGATTTGGTATAGTAATGGTTTAGGACAAGTACATCTTCATTAAGGATGTTTTTCTTGTTGGTTATTTTCACATTGAAGTCATGCGCTGTACTGTAGTTTTGGCGAAGAATGCAGTCTGAACGGGTCATGGATTTGTAGGTGGATGGTTCTGCGAGGCGTTTGTCGTAGCTGGCAATTACGATGTCATCTGGAGCGTCATCGAAGCCGGATGCACCGAAATAATAGCTGGGAATGCGAATGTTACCTACATCGGGAATTGAATCAATGTATTCTTCTATGGTGTTGAATCCTGAAGACAGCTTGGGGTAAACAAATTCATCAATATCAACTTTAAGAACCCATTCAACATTATGCATGTAACGGACCAGGAAGTCTCCGTACGCAAGATACTGCATACATTGTTCTTTGTCCTTTTCTGTTCCATCGTATCCAAGTCCTTTGAGCTCAGGAAAAGGAATCAGGGTTACAGAACCTTCCTCAATGAACGGAGCTAATAATTTTCGTGATTTTTCATAATCACCATTGTCATAAAGGTAGAAATGTTCCACTCCCATCAATTTGTAATAACAAATCCATTCACAAATGAATTTATCTTCTGCTCGCATAATTGCCAGTATCCCAAGTTTTATCTTGCGGGGGAGATCTGTTTTCGAATCAGAAAGGTTGAATCTTTTACGTATTTTTCCTGCTTTGTAGTTAGTGTGTTGGAGGTATCCTGGGTATTGTCGAATGTTTATATATAGAAATTTAAGTGCGTTATATGCAATGGGGCAATTGGCGAGTATTTGTGAATCAAAAATAGTGGACATTAGCTTCTCTTTTTATTGTTGCCGAACAATGTTTATATTGAAATGGAATTCTTTATTTATGCAAATTTTTATTTTTATGAAATCAATGTCGGTTTGTCAATTGAGGGCGTAGTCTTAACGTGAATGAAGTGCTCATTCTGTAGCCTTAAGTTTCTTAGGGAGGTGTTTGTTCTTGGCAGGAAACCTCATTGCCCGCAATTAAATCTGCAAGTACTTTTTCTCTTTCTTTCGTATTATCAATTTCCAGTAAATAAATGCAATTCCAGCAACCCTCCCACAGGCAGTCCGCTTCTGGCGGATTTGTTAGTTCTTGGCGGAAGTTATCTGTTTCCCCCACATAAAGCATATTGACCTTGAATCCGGCCCGGTGTCCGCGGGGGTGGGTGTAGGAAAGGATGTATACTCCTGCTTCTTCAGGAATGGGCCGGGTCTTGGCGAATATCCCGAAAGTGTATTCTTTTCCAGATTTACCGGAGAAGGGCCATTCTTTTTGTTTGAACATTTTGTTTCCTAGACTTTATCTAGACAACGGTATTGTCGTTATGTAATAAATAATTGGGCTATGTTTGTTGTGATATAATAACTGATTATTAAGGAGAAAAAATGAAAAAAGCAATGAAGTTTGTACTGGCAATGGCAATGGTGCTGATGATGAGCGGTGGGGCAGTGGCGGCGGATAATTTTTATCCGCAGGGAAGTGCCTTGGTTCCGAATTTAATGTATTACTATATAAACGGTAATAATTGGACATTTCCGTATATAACTCTCACGAATATAACAGATAGTACTGTGAATTGCAGAGTTAGGATGTATGATTCAGAGGCAAATGATATCACATATCTGAGTACTGTCTCCAAAGGGGGAAGTAGCTGGGTGCCCGTTGCTCAGGGAACTGGTGATTTTAATATTCCCCCGCATTCAACGAGGATGTTTTATTTACAAGGAGCAAGTTCTGTTACTTTCACAGCTGGCTACGCTGAAGTTGAGTGGCAGTCAGATGATCCAAAAGCAAGAAAGGCTCTGGTTGGCGGGGCCAGAATACATCGAAGAGATGTAGACGGCAGATCATTTTCATCTTTTCTCATCAATAACGGCCAGCCCTTCTAAATTAAAACCTATCCACCTTCCCCCTGAACCGGAGCTTCTGGTTCAGGGGGGGGGTAGAGTTTTTCTAGATTTATATAAAGAATAGCTGTCAATGGCCGATAAATAGTAGGTTTATTTGTAATGGTTTTGAGTCTTTAATTTTAAAGGAGAAAAAATGAAAAAAGCAATGAAGTTTGTGATTGCAATGGCAATGGTGTTGATGATGAGTGGTGGGGCGATGGCACAGGGGTTTGATGCGCAGGGGAGTGCTTTAGTTCCTAATGTTGTTTATTCATATCATACAAATAACTACACGCAGTATACAGATATTATATTGAGTAATATTACGTCTTCAGATGTGCAGTGCAAAGTAACAGTATATGATCATAATGGAAATGATGTGACATCTCTATGTAAAGTAAGTACCGGCAGCGATAATACAGGAATTCCGGTTGCCGTAGTGTCTGGAGCAGAACTCTTCGATATTCCGGCTCATTCATCACGAATGGTTGTGGTTGGACGAGATCATATTGCTAAATATATCATTGGGTATGCAGTTGTTGAATGGAAATCTTCGGATACAACTCTTCGCCGTGCTCTTATCGGTGGAGTGAAGACTCCCGCAAAGTCCAGCAGCTATCATGGTAAAGGTGGAACTGCTTATATCAACAACGGCCAGCCCTTCTAAGCTGGTAATCACTTAAACCTATTCCACCGCCCCCCTGAACCGGAGCTTCTGGTTCAGGGGGGCGGTTTGTGAGTGGGGTCGATTTGAAATTTATTTTTTCATTGCTGCGCGCAGTTCACCGACCATCCCGCCGATATCATCTGCGCCGACAATTTCGGTGACAAGGGCAACGCACTTTGCGCCGCGATTCATTACCTCAGCAATGTTGTGTTCCTTGATTCCACCGATGGCTACAAAGGGGATGTCGATGTTTTTGACTACCCAGTCGAGATATTCGAAACCTACCGGATCAACTACGTCGTCTTTTGTGTAAGTTTTAAAGATAGGGCCTACGCCGATGTAATCTACGCCAGCTTCTACTGCGGCGAGGGCTTCTTCGGGAGCGTGAGTGGAAAGGCCGATAGCCATGTCTTCGCCAATGAGCTTGCGTACTGCATGAACCGGGAAATCTTCCTGCCCGATATGGATACCGTCCGCTTCGACCATCATAGCGAGGTCGATGTCATCATTGATGATGAAGGCGGCCCCGGCTTCGCGGGTCATCTTGCGGATCTCCATGCATTCTTCGTACTTCTGCCCGGATTTGATTTCCTTTTCGCGGTACTGAATCAGCTTGATGCCACTATCGAGCATTTCGCGGACAACTTCGATATTGGAACGGCCCTTGGAAAATTTGAGGGCGGTTAAACAGTATATGTCTGTATCAAGGATGTTCTGGCGGGTGATTTTTTGGGCGTTCATTGTTTGGTTCCTCGTTACTTATCTTCTATTTATCTGTTTTTAAATTTGTTCAGGTAATGGCTGAGTACAATGTCGGCCTGCTTGGCTGCGCAGATTGCCACTCTCGGAGAAAAGGGCGGAGTCTCGGCGTTGCACTCGGTTTTCATGTCCCCGACAATGTAGAAATTGTCGCGGACTTTGTGGGTTTTGATTTCATCCGTGTTGCCTGTGCCGCCCATGCCGGAAGCGGTTACCAGAAGTTTGCCCGTAGGCAAGAAGGTCTCCACCAGTGCTTTTTTAGCTGCGGCATCGTCAAAGGCTTCGATGATCACATCACATTCACCGTAAAAGTCATGCACGTTTTCACGGCTGATCGAAGTAACGTGGGCAGTAATGTCGAGGTCCGGGTTGATGGACCGTAGATTGTCGCAGAGGGCTTCGACTTTGCTGCGGCCAAGCTGGTCCATGAAATAGAACTGGCGGTTGAGGTTGGAATCCTCAATGGCGTCAAAATCAGCAACGATAAATTTTTTGAAGCCGCTGCGAACAAGATGCATGGCACAGTTAGAACCAAGTCCACCAGCTCCGGCAATGCCGATGCGGACTGCTTGCAGATATTGCAAGCAGTCCTCGCCGAGATATTTTGCTATGCCTTGTTCGGTGCGGTTCACGATGCTTCCTGCAGGGGATGCCAGTCTTTGAAAACAGGCTGGTAGCCATGTTTTTTGAGAACTTCGCACATTTCATCCACACTGCGTTCATCGCTGATGTCAAACTGGCTGACTTTATCTTCATCTTCTCCGGTATGTCCGCCAACTTCGGTGGAAACTCCGGCGGACATGCGGGTAACGCCCAGCGGAAGGATGTTTTCACGGAAATCCGGGGCCTCGCGGGTGGAAATGGTGATTCCGCAGCGGGGCAGGAAAATGCGCAGGGCCAGCATGTTCTGCACAAGAGCAGTATCGCTGACCAGCGATTTGGGAGTAAAGGCGTCGCCCACATGGGTGCGGATACGCGGCAGTGATACGGCAATGTCCACTTCGGGATATTTATCTTGCAGGTAGGCGGCGTGGATGCCTGTTTTCAGGGCATCGTGCTGCCATTCATCAAGACCGAGCAGGGCACCAATGTTTACCACGCGCATTCCGGCTTTACAGGCCCGTTCCGGGGCATCGAGGCGGAAACGGTAGTCAGCTTTTGGTCCTGCGGGGTGCAGGTCCGGGTACAGCTCTTCGTTGTAGGTTTCCTGAAACATGGTCATGCCGTCCACTCCGGCCTCTACCTGCCGGGCGTATTCTTCCTTGGTCATGGCGTAGATTTCAATGGATACGGACGGAAAATGTTTGCGCAGGATTTCCACCGCGGATTCAATATATTCCGGGGATGATTTGGCCCGTGCGTCCCCGGTAAGAATAAGCAGATGCTTGAGTCCGGTGGCGGCAATGGCCTTGGCTTCCTTTTCCAATTCATCCGGTCCCAGTTGGGAACGGGGGATGTTGTTCTTGGTGTTGAAGCCGCAGTACACACATTTGTTGGTACAGAAGTTAGCCATGTACAGCGGGGTGAATAACTGAATGGTCCTTCCGAAGTGCTGCAAAGTGAGCTGGCTGGCCTTGGCGGCCATTTCTTCGAGAAAGGGGATTGCTGCGGGGCTTAACAGGGCAAGAAAGTCTTCCGGGCTTAAAGTTGTCTTGTTAAGTGCGCGCCTGACATCGTGTTCGGTCACGGAGCCGAATTGCTCGGCAAGGGGGGCGTCGTTGTATTCGGCGCAGATGGGATAGAAACTCATTTTATTTATCCTTCGTGCAGGAATCCGGTAAGGGGTGAGGAGGCCTTGGCATGGCTGTGTTTTGCTCCGGGACCGGAGAGGTAAGCTTCGCGTCCGGCTTTTACTGCCCGGCCAAAGGCTTTAGCCATCATTATTGGGTCAGATGCGGTAGCGATAGCGGTGTTGACCAGACAGGCGTCAGCACCCATTTCCATAGCCTCGCATGCTTCGGATGGGCGACCTATTCCGGCGTCCACAATGATCGGCAGGTCGATTTCATCAATCAGGATGCGAACCATCTCGCGAGTTTTCAGTCCTCTGTTGGTTCCGATGGGCGCACCAAGAGGCATAACCGCTGCGGCTCCGGCATCAACCAGAGAACGGGCAATGTACAGATCCGCGTTAACGTAAGGCAATACTACGAATCCTTCTTTAGCAAGGATTTCAGTTGCCTTGGCGGTTTCGTAGCCGTCCGGCAGAAGGTACTTGTTGTCGGAAATGACTTCGATCTTGATCCAGTCGCCGCAACCCATGGCCTTGGCAAGGCGGGCGATGCGGACCGCTTCTTCAGCTGTGCGCGCCCCGGAAGTGTTGGGCAGCAGCTGCATGTGTTTGGGAATGAAATCCATGACGTTTCCGGTGTCGGATTCCAGATCAACCCGGCGCAGGGCCACGGTGATGATCTGGGAGCCGGAAGCTTCACAGACATCCGGGATTACTGAGTCATCGGCGTACTTGCCTGTTCCGGTGAGCAGGCGGCTGTTGAATTCAAGGCCGCCAAGTTTGAAAATATCATTATTCATTTTAATCAACCTCCGCCTACAAAGCGCAGTATTTCGAGGTGGTCCCCGTCATTTATTTCAGTGGAGCCGTAGTTTTCAGCCGGGACGATTTCCATGTTGAGTTCAACTACTACGGTTTCAGGTGGGAGATTCTTGGATTCAAGAAGGTCCAGAACAGTAAGTGTCCCGGTTAGTTCGGCATCCTTGCCGTTAAGCTTTACGATCATTTTCACTCCGTAAAAAAAAAGCTCACCACAGGATAGGGCGAGCGCAAGAATAGATAAGATATTGAGGATATGAATCTATTTATGCTTCCCTACGGCGGGATTACCCGCATCAGGTTCAAAGGGACAGGCGAAAACGCCATCTCAGCCATAAAGGCACCCCCAGCGAGAGAGAGACTATGAAATTAGACGGGTGGTGTAAAGAGGAAAAGAATTAAATACAACTTTTCGGCGCCGTCTGGGTGGGGCGGGCGTTACATTTATCTTGAATTTAAGCTTGAGATCGAATAGTGAATATCTCTGTGTTTGATTATAGCAATAAATAGCAAAGGAAGTGAGAAATCATGAGGTTAAGAAGTTTACTACTGTGCCTTGCAGTATCGTTGTTTATACTGGGAGGCTGCTCAAAGTCGTTCAATGTTGCTCCGCCTGCTCCGTCCAGTGTTGATTATTCTGCTCCTACTGAAGAGGAAGTTGTTTTTACCCTTGAAGATGTGCGTAGTGGAGAAGACAGACAGTTCTCAGTAGGCACCATTACTGCCTATCTTGATATTAATAATGAAGTCATGTTCTTGAAAAATCATCTTGAGAAAGAGTTGAAGATGCGTGGCGTTCATATCGGAAAGGACGGTGCGGCAGCACATCCTTTAAATCTTGAGATTCGCAAATACCGTATTCGAAACCACCGCAGTAGTGGATTTTCACCGTATTTTACCTTTATGACTTTCAGTGCTGATTTATATGACGGAGATCAGAAGCATCGTATTACAAGTTACTTTAAAAATGGCAAGGTTCCTATCTGGGCTTTCCGGGAAGTAGAGCACCCCTGCTACAATATTCCGATCAGCCTTATGGTCAAAGAAGTTGCTTCCAAGATCAACAGACATGCAATGAAATACGTTGCTCCTGATGCTGAGGTTGAGCGTCTTTCCCGCGAGATTCAAGCTGGATATGATCAGGATAATATTTACATGAAGGTATTGGAGTTGGGCTATACTAACAATCCGAAAGCCATCGAACCGCTGCTGAATCTTGCATCCCATGAAGACACCATGGTTTGTGCCTGTGCGGTAAGTGGATTGGGTATGTTGCAAGCCAGTGAGCAGCTTCCTTTTCTTATTGAGTTTTACCGCGAGCATGAGAATACTCAGAAGTTTATGGCCTTAAAGGCCATCGGGGATATGGATACTGAAGCCTCTCACGCTTTCATGGATTCGGTCAGGAACTCGGAAGATTATGAAGAGGAAATGATCAAAGAAGTAGTTGATCTTTATTATTAAGTTTCACTAAAAGTGTTTGATAAATAAAAAAGGAGACCCAGACAGGTCTCCTTTTTTTGTTATAGCTAGCGTGATATTCTATTTCTTCCCACCAAAAAACTCAGCGTATTTAATAAAATAGATATGCTCGGCAATGTTGGTGATGTGGTCGCCGACACGTTCAAGACAGCGCATGGTGAAGAGTAGGGAGATAAATCCCTTGCCTTCGAGGTCTTCGGCCTCCACACAATTTCTCATGCCGGAGACACCTTCCTTGAACAGGGCATCCACGTTGCTGTCGCTATGCCAGACATCAAGGGCCTTTTCTACGCTCAAGTCTTTGAATGCTTCTAGGATGCTGGAAAGCATGGCGGTCAGCTCCTGCCCCATGTGCTGGACGTAGCCCAGATGTTGGACGTGTTCCTCGGCAAAGCCGCGTTTGCCTTTCTTGGCAATGCTTTTGGCGTAGTCGGCAATGCGTTCTATGTCTGATGCAATTTTACTTGCGGTCAGGACATAACGCAAATCTCCGGCCTTGGGCTCCATCTTGGTTATGATCATCAGGGACATCTTGTCCACTTCGCGCTCAAGGTCGTTGACTTTTTTGTCCGTTTCAATGATCGCTTCCGCATTCTCTGGGTTATTTTCCTCGAAAGTATTAATGGCTTTTGTCAACTGACTTAAGGCCAGATTACCGAGTTCAAGGACCAGTGCCTGAAGGTCGGAAAGTTCCTTTTCGTAAACCTTCAGAGGATGGTGCATATCCATTTCATTATACTCCTGTGCCCGGACTGAAGGGCTGTATCGGTGGCAGTTAATTCCTAAACAAGTTTCGCAATCAGCAATTACGTGATTTTTGTTACGAAAACATGTCGTCCCTGTTCCGGGAGAGTGGATATACCTGCCGCAGTCCGGCTACGCGGGAGTTTGACCTCTCTTTGCTTTGGACAGTCCGGCATATGAACCGATAACAAATGCGCTCAGCGAGGCCAGAGTCGTGGGCACGATTGCATGTACTCCGCCCATGGCAGGTTTCATGATGGTCAGCACGATGAAGGTTCCCACACCGATAACAATGGAGGATATGGCTCCGGTTGCGTTGGCCTTATCCCAGTACAGCCCGATAACGATTGGGCAGAGGAATGCAGCTTCAAGTCCGCCGAAAGCGAAAAGGTTGATCCAGACCAGTAGATCCGGCGGTTGGATGGCAGCAATAAAGACTATCAATCCTACGACCACAGTACAGATCAGGCTCATTTTTTTGATGCTGACCAGAGTCATGCGCGAGGCATCCCCATCTAAGCGGTAATGAATGTAGAGATCTTTGATAATAGCGGCAGAAACCAGCAGAAGCATGGAATCCACTGTGGACATGATGGCGGCCAACGGTCCGGCAATGAAAACTCCGGCCCAGACCGGGGAAAGCAGCTCCACGATAAGCGAGGGCATTGCAAGGTCTCCGGCCGGAAGATCGGGGAGGATTGCTCGTCCGAAGGTTCCGGCAAGGTGGGCGCAGAGGATCATGAAGCCGATGAGCAGGGTGCCGATGATCATGGCATCATGCATGGCTTTTGAATCACGATAGCCCATACAACGCTGGGTGGTCTGGGGCAGTCCGAGGATACCGATACCCACCAGTACCCAGAATGAAAGAACAAAGGGTTGCGGTACTGCGTCTTTTGGTCCGGTGGGGGTGATCAGGCCGGGATCAATGGCTTTGAGGGACTGGACACAGTTTTCCATGCCTCCTCCGGCATTGATGACCGCAAGCAGGATAACCACAACTGCCACAACCATGACAATGCCTTGAATGGCATCAGTGAGAACCACGGCCCGGAAGCCGCCGATGGCGGTATAAAGGACCACACTGACTCCGAATAGCACAAGGCCTATAATGTACGGGTATCCGGTCACGGTCTGGAAAAGCCTTGCCCCGCCGATGAATTGGGCCAGCATGGCAGCCATGAAAAATACAATCAGGGCCACGGAGCAGAGAATAACCACGGCGTCGCTTTTGTAGCGGGCGCGCAGGAAGTCGGTGATGGTAACCGAATCGGTGCGGCGGGCCATGATGGCGAACCGTTTACCGAGAATTCCAAGGGTCAGGAAAGTTGTCGGGACCTGAATCATGGCTAACAGTACCCAGCTGAGGCCCAGCTTGTAAGCAACGCCGGGACCGCCCACAAAACTGCTGGCACTGGTGTAGCTGGCGATGATGGTCATAGCCAGTACCATGCCGCCCATGGAGCGTCCGCCGATGAAATAATCTTCAAGGAAACCTTTGGAGGATTGGGTTGATTCTGCTTTTTTACGCGCCCAGAAAGCCACGCCGAAAGACATTGCCAGATAGATAATTACCGGGATGACGGTCATCATGGTGTTACTCATTACCGTTCCTCCCCGGATATTTTGTCTGTTTCTTCATCATCTAAGGGCATGTCTTTGAATTTGAAACGGACCAACGCCCAGAGCAGGATTGTGATCAGTGGGTAGCCTACAATGCAGCTGTAGAAGAACCATTCCGGCAGTCCGAATACATATTCATATTGGTCCGGATCGCCGCTGCCCATGCCGTAGGCACAGACGTACCACCAGATGAAGTAAAGGGCGTAGGCCCCCAATGTAAGCAGGGCTTCTTTGTTGGCCTGCGCAAATCGCCAGTCCTTGGGATGTTTGTCCATGGTGAATGGCCTCGAGGTGAGATGTTTATGGTTGCGTGGATCAGGCGTTCGGATTGGATTGTTGTGGAAGTTATAAATGCCGACGCCGCGGGTTGATTGCCTTATGGATGGGATAAATGCAAGTTTTTTGTGGATTGGGCATACTACGCTGAATCTATAATCTATTTTGAAATACAAAAAGTGACGTCTGTTTTAGAGCAGTGCTTACATTTGTGTAGTGGATGTGTTATTTTGGGATAGTTTAAGATTTATCTGTGTATGGTTGGATATAAAAGGGGATAAAATTATGTCTAGTGAAGATTTTGCTGTTTCGATTCTGGGTCAGGTGCCAACTCCGGTTATGGCTGTGAATAACGATTACGAGTTGATTTATCTGAACGAGACCGGGCTGAAACTTTTGGAGAAAGGTTGGGAAGAGGTCAAGGGGCAGAAGTGTTATGACCTTTTCAATTCTGCCCATTGCAAATCCGATGAATGTCGGGTGAAGCAGGCAATTGCAAAACAGACGACTTGCACTGCGCGTAACGAAGTGCGTATAGGCCAGCGGACAATTCCTATTGAGTATACTGCTGCGCCTCTGCGCGATGACGAAGGTAATATTATCGGTGGTTTGGAATATATAGTTGATATTACCCGTCAGGTCCGGGATGAGCGTAAGTTGCAGGAACAGAGTAAAACTATCCTTGAAATTTCTACCCCAGCCATCAGCCTTTGGGAAGGTATTATCGTTTTGCCGCTGGTAGGTGTTGTTGATTCCTTCCGCGCCCAGCAGATGATGCAGGCCATGCTTGCCAAGATCAAAGAAACTGCCGCTAAAATTATTATTCTTGATATTCAGGGCGTTGCTGCCGTTGATACAGCTGTTGCCAACCATCTTATCAAGATTACCAAGGCCACCAAACTTATGGGATGCAAATGCCTTATCTCTGGTATTTCCCCGGCCGTGGCGGAAACCATTGTCCAGCTTGGTATCGATCTTGGTGATATTGAGACAAGCTCCACCCTTAAAGATGCTTTGGCTGACGCCTTTGAGCAACTCCAGTTTGATGTCAGCACTGCAAAGTAATCTTTATGCGAGATTTTCATGAAATACAGATCGTTGACGGCTGTCTCATTGCTCCCGTGCCAGCGGAGTTGGAGGAGGCAGTTCTGGAAGGATTCAGGCATAAAGTTCTGGAGCAGGTTAGCTCACGGTCTGTAAAAAGAGTTATTATTGATGTCTCCAGCAGGGAGATATTGGATAGTAGCGGATATACAGCCGTTACCGATTGTGCCCGGATGATCGGGTTGCTCGGAGCTGAGGTTGTTTTTGTTGGTTTTCAACCGGGGGTAGTGTCGGCTTTGATTGATCTTGAAGTGGACATGGACGGACTGACTTGTGCCTGTAGTATGGAAGATGGGCTTAGCCTGTTTCGGGCCATGGATGTTCCTGACGAGCCGGAAGATGATGACGATGGTCAACAAGATATGGATTCTGAAGAACCGGTTGAGTCGACTGAAACCGGAGAAGACGAGGATTCTATATGAGTAGGCTTGTTCTTGAGCAGGAAGAGATAGAACTTGCCCATATATCGGACAATGTCCTTGCTCTCAGTGCGGCCCGTCATATGGCCGAGAGGATAGGCTTTAACGAGGTAGAGCAGAGCCTTATAGCCACCGCAGTTTCTGAATTATCGACAAATGCGGTTCGTTACGGCAGGGGCGGAGTTCTGATTCTCAGGCATATCAGTAATTGCAAGAGAGAAGGAATTGAGGTGGAGGCTACTGATTCCGGTCCCGGTATTGCGGATATCGATCAGGCTTTGACCGACAGCTACAGTACTGCACAAAGCCTTGGACTGGGGTTGCCGGGGGTGAAGCGGATTATGGATGAGTTTGTGATTGAATCTTCTGAAGAATGCGGAACACAATGTTTGGCCCGGAAGTGGAGGTAGGCTTGAATTTGGTTGACTGCCATTTGATAAAAAAATGTTTGCTTATCCATGAGGATGAGTGCGGTGATGCCGGATATATTCGACAGGAAACTAGGAGTTGTTTTTTTGCCTTGATTGATGGGTTGGGGCATGGGCGTGCGGCAAGTATGGCTTCCAGCG
The DNA here is from genome assembly GCA_004923195.1 of Marinifilum sp. JC120. Lineage (NCBI taxonomy): Bacteria > Pseudomonadati > Bacteroidota > Bacteroidia > Marinilabiliales > Marinifilaceae > Marinifilum > Marinifilum sp. JC120. The sequence continues at coordinate 71,328 of RDSB01000019.1, forward strand.
CGGCAATCCATTATCTTGAGAGCAATGATGACCTTGATTTGACTGAACTAATGCAAGGGATGCATGGGGCCTTGATCGGTACACGGGGAGCCGTTGCCGCCCTGTGCCGCTTGAATCTTGATACCGGGCGGATGGACTATACCGGTGTAGGCAATATTTGTACTAGGGTTTTCGGGGGCATTGATAATTTTCGTTTTGTACCGTCAGACGGAGTGGTCGGTTACCACCTGCCAACTCTGCTGGTGAAATATGTTTCACTCAGTCCGGGGGATGTGGTCATGCTTTATTCGGACGGGATAAAGGAAAGTTTTGAGGAATTTGAGTGTCCGGGACTGCTTGTCGGTTCTGCCGAAGATATTGCAGGGAGAGTTTTCAGCCATTTCTACAAGGGCGATGACGATGGTTCATGTCTTGTTGTGAGGTATGGATGATGGTTGAGCTTGGAGTGTTGGAAATAGAAGATTTCCCTTCTTTTAATGAATCGTGCCGCAAGGTTCTGCGTCTTGGCAGGGAGGTCGGTTTCAGTTCCCTTGAAGCGTCCAAATTGGCCTCGCTTTTTTCAGAAGCTGTCAGGCCTGCGGAGAGCTGGCCGATCAAGTTGTTTTTTTCTCTTGCTGATAAAGCGTCCCATATTTTTATTGAGATGGGGGTTCAGTTCAGTTGCGATGTCATTATCTCTCCTGCCCTTAAATCATATTTCAGTGTTTCCTGTCCGAAAGAATCAGCCGAAGATAAATGTTTTAAGTTATGCCGCGAGTTGCCGTTGGGGACTCGGATTCCAGGTCCCGAAAGGCTGCGATGTATCCGGGAGATGCTTTTGCTTCCATCTCGGGAAGAATTGTTGCGCTGTCTTGAAAAGAAAAACAAGGAGCTTGAACAGAGCGAAGCCCGTGTTCAGGAAGCCTTGTCCATGGTCTCAAGCAGCATCCGTTATGCCAGCCGTATTCAGCGGTCCATTCTGCCCGCAAAATCATTTCTTGAGAATATTTCGTCTGAATGTTTTGTGCTTTGGGAGCCGCGTGATGTGGTTGGCGGTGATATTTATTGGGCCCGAAAGTGGGGGGATGGGGCATTGCTCATTCTTGCCGATTGTACCGGGCACGGGGTTCCGGGGGCTTTTATGACCCTGATTTCCAGCGGAGCTCTCGATATCAGCCTGAATAAAGTAGAAGCGGGGGATTGTGGTGGTTTAATTCAGAACATGCACAGCCACATACAACAGGTTCTCAACCAGTATCGCTGGTCAGTAGATGATGGGGAGTGTTCAGATGATGGTTTGGAACTCGGCGTTTGCTATCTTTCCGGCAAAAGAGATGAACTGATCTATGCCGGGGCTGGCTTTCCCCTTTTTATTAGTGATGAAGCCGGGGTTCGGCAAGTCAAAGGTGATCGTAAGGGCATAGGTTATCGTGGGGTTTCGGAGGATACTGTCTGGACTAACAAAAAGATAGCTGTACGTGATGACATGCTTTTTTATATGGGGTCGGACGGTATTTTCGACCAGATAGGAGGGGTGAAAGGGCGTGGTTTTGGTAAGAAAAGGTTCCGCGCTCTTCTGGAGTCAGCGCGCTCTTCTCCTCTGAGCGGTCACGGAAAGATTATTTACAATAAGCTGGTTGAATATCAGGGGGCTGAAAAACGGCGTGATGATGTTTCGGCTTTTGGATTTAAGGTGTAGAGTAGAGATTAGGATTTGAAATTTATTCCTAATAGGATTGTTTAAGCAAAGGATGGGTGTAATGAGCGTGGATCTTCCTCCGGTCAGTTCTATGGCAGGTGACTGCATGCTGGCTAAAGATATGTATGATTTTCGTAATTATCTCCAGAATACAGGGATAATTTTCTGTTACAGCGGGTACGTTACAGATGATATCCTGGTGGGAATCGGCAATGCCATCAAGCAGAAGCTGACCATTGATGAGGAAGATTCCAATACTACGAGAGCCGTTTTTTCTGTATTTGTGGAGCAGGTCCAGAATGTTATTCGCTATTCTGCTGAAATTGAGACTACACATGATATGACCGAGCTTAGATATGGGGTCATTACAGTAGGCAAAAAGGATAATAGGGTTTTTATAACCTGCGGGAATATAATTAAAACCTGTGACAAGGAACGGTTAGGATCAAAACTCGCCCAGATTCAGGGAATGGATAAGAAAGAACTTAATAAGTTGTGGAAAGAAACTTTGCGTAATGATCCTCCTGAAGGCAGCAAGGGTGCCGGTGTAGGGCTGATCGATATTGCGCGTCGGGCAAGGAAGGGATTTACTTTTGATTTTGCAGAAGTGAATGATGTTCATTCTTTTTTTACGCTCAAGGCGTATATTTAGGAGGGATGGATATGAAAAATATTAAGATTGAAGCAACTGACCGATCGCCGGAGCTAGATTTGAATTTTGAAATGAATTCATTTTGCATAAAAGGTGAGTCTTACCCGGAAGATGTGACGGAGTTTTACGGCGGAATCTTGAAATCTATGGAGAATTATTTTTCCAACCTTGAAGGCGAAACTATCGATTTTTGTTTTGAGCTGATTTATTTTAACAGCTCCAGCGCCAAGGTTTTTATGAGTTTGTTCGATATGCTTGAGGAAGCGGCCGAAGAAGGCAATACGGTCAATGTTGAATGGGTGTATGTATCGGATGATGATAATATGGAGGAACTCGGCGAAGAGTTCGGGGAAGATCTTGAAGCTGCAAATTTCATCATGAAACCAGTGGAGTGATGAATGAGTTTTGATCTTTTTGAAAAAGAGGTCCGTATTCTTGAGCGGGCGAAAGCTCTGCTGGAGTCTGGAGCAATTGCCGACAAAGATATAGCAAAGGAGTTTGCTAAACTTCATAAAGGTTACGCAAAGCTTTTCAAGACCACCAGACGTTTGGTCAAGATGAGTGATCGCAATGAGGAAAAGCTTAATAAACTGGCTCACTCACTTGATGAGAAAAGTACCATGCTTGAACAGTTGTCTGTGAAATTATCTAAATATCTTTCTCCACAGGTTTATGAGTCCATCTTTTCCGGGGCGCAGGACGCCAGCCTGACCACCAAGAGAAAAAAACTGACGGTGTTTTTCAGCGACATAAAAGATTTTACTCGGACAACCGAGGATTTGCAGCCGGAAGATCTGACCTCACTATTGAACATGTACTTCACTGAAATGTCCTTCATTGCCCTGAAGCATGGAGCGACAATTGATAAATTTATTGGTGATGCCATGCTCATGTTTTTCGGTGACCCTAAGAGTCGAGGGGTGGAAGAGGATGCCCGTTGTTGCCTGCGTATGGCTGTGGAGATGCAGCGGCGTATGGTAAATCTTAAAAAGATATGGCTTGAGCAGGGGTACGATAAACCTTTTCAGATGAGGATCGGCATTAATACTGGCTATTGCAATGTCGGCAATTTCGGCAGTGAAGACCGCATGGACTATACCATCATCGGCGGGGAAGTGAATCTTGCCGCGCGTCTGGAATCCAATTGTGATCCCGGTGGAGTCCTGATGTCGTACGAAACATATGCCTTGGTGAAGGATCTGGTGGAGACTGAAGAACGTGAACCTATCCGGGTTAAGGGTATCCGGCGTGAGGTCAAGCCGTTCTCGGTGTTGAATGTTAATGATGGCAGCGGTGTAGAGGGAAATGTTTTCCGGCAGAGCTGTGACGGTTTCAGTCTTTTCCTGAATCAGGACAAATTGTCCGGGCAGGATCGCGAGAAAGTTAGGCAGGAGCTTATTGATGCACTCGATTCTCTCGGATAGGTTTCCTAATTCCCACTTATTTTTTTCATTTTTAGAGCTGCATTGCGGACGGCCTCAGCAGAAGGTATTTGGCGATTCAGGGTCTGGTCAATCATTTCCGGTATGATGCCTTGTTCCGAGCATTGCGAAGCTTGCGGGATAAGTTCGCCGTCTATCAGGCTGAAACTTTTAATATCATTAAAACTGGAGACTATTTTACGCACTCTCTTGCGGGAATACTTCTGGAAGACTCCTTGCGCATCGCGATAGAAAGCCGGATTTGAGGTTACGCTTTTTAACATGGGAAGCATGCCGCCAGGAACCATGTGCAACCATGTTATGTAGGCGTCTTCCTGATAGAGGAAATTGGCGAAGCGTACTGCGGCATCCTGTTTTTTCTTATCTCCTGCTTTTAGCAGGCCAAGGGCGTGGATAACTCCGTAAGCGGCTTTGCGGGAGCCTTTAATGCTGGAAACCATGCCTGTATTTTTTAGCAGTATTCCGTTGTACTTTGCCCCGTTAAGTTCCTTGAAATTGTCCGGCCCGAGGGAGTCTGCGGCAATGGCCGGGATGGCGAGATCGTCCATGATAAAGGTGGAGTAGAACATCATGGCCAGCTTGCCCTGCATGTAGAAGTCGCGGCCCCGCCACCATTGCGGGCCCGGCGGTGTGTAGCTGGAAAGTTCCTTGTAAAATTTAAGGGTGGCGGCTGTTGCTGGGGAATTAAAAATTACTTTGCCGTCTGTGTTGAATTCTGAAACCCCGGCTGAAAGGGCCAGATGGGTAAAGACCTGTTCGGCATAGGCGTCATTGCGTGTTCCGATCAGAATGCCGTAGCGTCCGTTTTGCGGATCGTGAAAGGCGCGGGCTGCGTTGATGATATTTTCCCAGCTATCCGGCGGGGCCAGCTCCTTTTCTTCAAACCAGTCTTTGCGGTACCAGATGCCCTGAACCCAGCCGTTGAAAGGCAGGCCGCAGTATCTCCTATCCGGCAACCTGAATTTCTCCAGCGGTCCTGAGAAGAAGTTTTCTTCACCTACATGGTCCAGAACTTTTTTAGTCGCGCAGCAGTTAATCCAGCCATTCTTGCTGAATGCCACCATGAGATCCGATGAACAGCTGATGATGTCCGGTCCTGTGCCGTTGGCGCGTGCCGCCTTTAGTTCCGCTGCAATTTTATTTTCTTCAACTCCACGCACGGTCACTTTTATGTAGCGGTTGTGTATTCGGAAGGCACGGATGAGGTATTCAATTACCGCCTGCCTGTCTGGAGCTACTTCTGTGGTCCAGAAGGTGATGGAAGTTTTTGCATGTGCGTTGTTGCAGAACAGGCAGAGCAGTATAATCAGCAGGATTCGGAAAAGTTTATTTGGCATTGAATGAAATCTCCCCTTGCCAGCCTTTTTCTGAAGGATGAACTGAGAACTTGCGGGTTAAATCTATGTAATAATCCGCCAGTTGGTCCGGTCCGTTTGTTTTGATGTAGGCATCAAATAGTTTTGCTGCTTCTGCGTAATTGCATGCCAGTAGTGTGCTTAGTGCTTCTTCCCATTGTTGCGCTTTGGATTCATCCTGCGGTCCGACTGCAAATTGAGCGTATTCTCCATTGCTATCAGAACGTGTCCCCATCAGTTCGTACACACCGGAACTTTGGGTGGTGCCTTTGGGGATTACGCGTCCGGCAAAGCGGAACAGGAATTCATCTCCTGCCAGTTCTTTTGTGGCTTCGCTGACCAGGATTTCTGTTCCGAGGTATTTATTCAGTCCTTCAAGCCGGGAAGCAAGGTTCACCGCAGCACCTATGGCTGTGTAATCCATGCGGTCCGATGACCCGATGTTGCCCACAACCGCATCCCCGGTATGGATTCCCAGTCGGGTCAGCATTTCGGGTTCGTTGCAGTCCCGGCAGTGGGAATTGAATTCATTGAGGGTCTTACGACAGTAGAGAGCAGTTAGACAGCCATTGCGGGCATGCTGCTTGTCGTTCACCGGGGCATTCCAGAAAGCCATGATAGCGTCCCCGATGTATTTGTCGATGGTGCCGCCGTTCTCGAGGATAACTCGGCTCATGCTTTTCAGGTAACTGGTTATTGTTCCGGTAAGTTGTTCCGGCGTCATGGTCTCGGATATGGTGGTGAAATCTTTAATGTCGGTGAAAAGAAAGGTCAGCTGTTTTCTTTCGCCTCCCAGTTCAGGAACAATTCTATTTACAATCATGGATTGTACCAGTGGACGGGGAATGTATTTTCCAAAGGCATTAAGCGTTCCGCGCATGGTCTCTGTTGCCTTGGAAAGGTCGCGGACCTCAACAATGTTGGAATTAATTTCAACCGGAATATCAAGTTTGAATTGTTGGATATTTTTAACGCTATTGGTCAACTCAATCAGCGGTTTGCTCAGTCTTTTGGCAACCAGATGGATGATGGGCATAAATAGTAACAGAATTCCCAGTGATACTAGCAGGGTATTTTTACCGATATTTGCAATGGGTCCGGTGAAGAAGGATTCGGGTACGGTGATAGCTACGAAAAGCTCTTTGCCGTATTCCTTGGGGAGCGGGTCTACCAATGAGATGTATTTCTTGCCCTCGACAACCAATTGGTGGATGCGTAAGTTCGCGCCGATGTTTTTTTTATGGTTAGATATCAGCGAATTGAGCACTTGGTTTTTTAGTCCGGCAACTTTTGGATTCCCTCTATTGTTCGGGTTGGCGTATATGCTTTGACCCAGTCTATTCATATTGTGGTATCCGTAAAGATCTCCCGATGGTTCAAAGATCATAATTTCGCAATTATTACCGACCAATTGTTTTTCCATGAATCCGGACAAGTTCGCCAGGGAGATGTCTACTCCGAAAACTCCGGGCACTGCGCCGTCAAAATGGCGCGAGACTGTCAGGCCCGGTTCACCTGAAAGGGTGAATAAGTATATATCGCTCAGTACTGTTTGGTCAGTCTCTTTTGCACTGCGGTACCATGTGCGAAGTCTTGGGTCGTAGCCAGGGTTGCTGTCTGATTTAGAGCCGATCGTTACAAATCCTTCATCCAGATATTTGGTCAGTTCATATCTCCTGCCGCTGGGGAGATGTCCGATGGTTTGGGTATACCACTGGGCTTTTTCCGGGATATTTTTTTCTTTTTTCATTTCTTCCCTGTTCCGCAGAGAGGAAACAAGGAAGAAGTCTCCATCAGCAAAGCCTATGAATATGGATGTGAAATCTTGGTGTTCCTGCAAGTACCTGAAAAATGCATTGCTCATGGGATGTGAGTGCAGGGACGGCTTTTCCTCTATTTCATTAAATCCGACATAGGTGTTCACGGTTGTGAAGGCAGTATCGAATATGTTTTGGGTTTTTGTTCCAATTGCTGCCCCGGTCTGTTTAATCAGTTGCTCGGCTGAAAAAAGCGCGATTCGGGAATTCTGCACATATCCATAGACGACCACACAAAGGACTATTGCACAGATCAGGGTCGTGAAGATGGTTAATATATTGATATAGAGAGGAACCGTTTTTTTCATGTAATATATCCAAAGCACATCTATTTTTTTTGTGTTGATAATTTCTATAATTATACATGTGCTGCAAATAATCTCAATGATCAAACAAAGTTTTTAAAAACTATCAGCTGCGTGTGCGGGGCGTTGAGAAGAGAATTAACGTTTGGAAATTTGATAAATCGGGCTATCGCCCCCTTTGTCTGGCGTAGACCCCATAAAAAAAGGGTTTACATACAAAATGAATTTGTATGTAAACCCTTAATTTTCTTTTGGTACCGGGAGCGGGACTTGAACCCGCACAATCCAAGGATTACGAGATTTTAAGTCTCGGGTGTCTACCAATTCCACCATCCCGGCACGAAGTAATGCTTGATATACTGACTCTATTGCGTAGTCAAGCCAATAGGCAGCTTATTACAAAAGATTTTTCATGTCGAGATAGTTCCGGTACAGCCTTTTGCTGATACGTGAGAACTTGTCGAGGTCGGAAACGATTTCAAGGCCGGGGATAATCGCCCTAGTTACCGGGATTTCAAGATCCTTGCGGGTCAGGTCCACGTAGTATGGAGCGAAGCCGTTGGCAGCCAGAGTGTTTTCAATGACCATCACATCACCTTCCGCGCTTCCGGTGCTAAGATCTGGCAGATCTTCCAGTTTGCGGACCGGAAGTCCTTCGGGTGCTTCGGCAGTGGGCGGTCCGGGGAAGGGGTATGGGATTTCGGTGAGTGCTGAGAGCAGGGCGCGTTTGCCGGAAAGCGAACAGCCGCCGCCGTTGTTGATGTCTCCGTGCTTGCCTACAGCAAAGGCGGTGTAGCAGGGAACACCAAGCTCGGAGGTCATGTCCTGAAACCAGACCTTGATTCCGCTTTGTTTCAGCGCATTGAGATGCTTTTGCACTTCTTCATCATCGGTCTCGATGGTGAAACATTTTTCCTTATCAAAGGGGATAGTGGCGTCTGAGTCGCGTTCCAGAACTTCCAGCAGTCCGCTTAGGCGTGCTTCAGCCATTGTGTTGCCGGAAGCAAGTCCGGTGGAGCTGAGGCCGCTGAACAGGTTCTGTTCATCAAGGTTGCAGAACAGGAAAACATGCTGCACCGGAACTTTTGCCTGCACATGTTTTTCTCCGTCAAATTTTTCCGCTGGCATCCACCATAATTGCTGATTCTCGTAAGGAGCTTCAAGTCCGAGGTCATCCGGGTTGATTGCCGGACTTTCCTTGGAAATTTCCTCGTATGATCCTTTGCTTACGGGCAGGGCGGCGGTGCGGTTTGCAACTCCGGACTTGCCGATGCTGGCGTAAGAACTGACTCTTTCGGCTACTTCCATGGCACAGGAGACACAAGCCTGCTCAAAGGTGAAGCCGCGTCCGTAGCTGGTCTGCATGGCGCGCAGGGAGTTGCTTAGGCTACCGTTATCTGCGCGGTTCTCCACCATCCAGTGATGGAGTACTGCAAAGGGGCTGAGGCATCCTTTCTGGCGCATCTGGGGGCCCATAAATACGTCGACAGCCTCAAGCTTCTTGTTGGCGTTGGCAGTGACTTCTTCAATGGGGGCACGTTCTTTGGCTGGAGGAAGTTTGTCTTCTGCTTCCAGATTCTCACGAACAGTGGAAGCTGTGGTGAAATCTTTGGAAGGCAGGTCTTCTTTGCTATAGAGTTGTTCAATTCCTGCCTCTTCAATTGTCGGAAGCTCTTCGTGCATTTCCATATTGTCGGAAAAAATTCCGGTCCATTTGTTGTGCAGAGGCTGGTCTTCCAGTAGATGGGAACGCAGATGCAGGGTCGGGCTGAATTCCTTGAGTTCTTCGGCATCAAAGGTTGCTTCCACCTCGGCGCGCAGAGAGGCAAGGCGGGGGTGAGTGATGGCAGCTTCGTAGATGAGCGCGGCGAGTACTTTCTTCTTAGGGTCGCCTTTGATTTCTTTGATCAATTTCTGGATTTTGCGGGTGCGGTGTTTGCCCAGTATTTCCAGCATGTGGCGGTGCATGAATTCGTCATGCGGGTGTGTTTCAAGATGGGCCAGTACTTCGGAGAAGCTCAGGTTGGGACCGGGGAACGCGGCAAAGCATCCGGTTCCGGAAAGTGTGTCCATGAGTTTGAGTTCGTAGCGCATATTTTCCCCTGATTATTGTTTTCTGAACTAAATTTTTTCAGTAATTAAACATTGAGTCGGTCAGCGTTTGTTATCCTTATCTTTAATGGATGTCACGCGAACTTCCGACCGTGACGGTATGATATTTAAAAGATCAAGTGAAGTGGGAAAATATGCATCCAAAAAAAAGATATTCAAAAAAACTATTTTTGCATGGAGCCGTGATTGCTCTGGTTATTGGAGTGTTGTCATTTGCAGCCGAGCATTACGGAGAAGGACATCTTTCCGCTCTTACTGCATGGATTGAGGCCAGCGGTAATTTTGCACCATTTTTGTTCATGATTATCAATGTTGTGGGCATGGTTCTGGTTATTCCTCAGACGTTGTTTACGGTGGTGGCCGGGGTTCTTTTTGGTGCGGTCAAGGGAACAGGCCTGTGTTTGCTGAGCATGGCTGTGGGATCGTCCATATCCTTTTTTCTTGGGCGGTTTGTGCTGCGGGGACGGGTGTTCAAGAAATTTCGCACTGACCCGAACTTCATGAAAATGGAGATGCTCAGCCGCAAGCATCCGCTCAAAGTTCTGGCTTTAAGCAGAATTGTCCCCGTGGTTCCATATTCTGTAGCCAACTATCTCTGGGCGGCAACCGGGGTGCGTTTTTTGCCTTTTCTGATTATGAGTGTGGTTTGCCTGATCCCGGAGACGGTCTTTCTGACTGCGGGGGGACATCTCCTTTCTTCCGGGGTTCGTATGGGAACTGTGAACTGGGAAATGTTGGGCGTGCTGGCTGTTGCGGCCGCGCTGATCTTTATTCTCGTACGGGCGGTGCGGCGCAGTCTTGATGGAGAAGAAAATAAAAATTAATTATTATTGCAGAACCGTTGCCAAGGATTTCTGCCCAGACTCCACCCGCATAATATAGAGCGGTTTTTCCGCGCCGTGGCCTTGAAATGTTATTTTTCCGCATACCCCTTCGAAATCTTTGATCTGCGGTAATCCGTTACGGATTGCCTTTGAGGTCGATCCGTGTTTTTGCGCGGTGGCTGCCAGAAGCATGATGGAATCAAAGCCCAGTGCGGCGTATCCGGTTTCGGGCGTGCTTCCGAAAAGTGCTTTGTATGATTCTACAAACGAGCGTACCAGTGGTGCTTCGCGGTCCATTGCCGCTTGTGAGGCAAAGTAGATTCTTGACGGGTATGCTTTTATGGTCTGCTGCATGGGGACAGTGTCAAATGAAGTCCCACCTAGGATGGGATAGGTTTGCTGTGCATCTTTGAGTTGCGTCAAGAGTTTTGCTGCGATGCGGTCCGGGGCGAAAATAACCACCGCTTCTACCTGCGGCTTGGCGGGTTCTGTGTCTCGTTTTTGGATGGTGATCCCTACTGCGCTGTCCACAAAGTCACTGGCTCCTACTGTTTCGTTGATAACAGTGCTATTTGTAGGCTGCGGCGGGACAAGCTCTTTCAGTTTTTCACTGATGAAAGATAAATCCGGGTCCGGTTCGGTGATGCGCATCTCAGCCATGATGTTGCCGTTGTTCTGTTTGAAGCGACGGGCAAAGCTGTCTGCCTGCCGGGCAGTGCTGTCTGCAAGGTCGGAGCGGATTAGCATGATGTTACTAATCTGCATAGTGTTGCTTGCAAATTCCGCCAGCAGTTGTCCGGTCCTGATATCCGGCACGGCAAGAGTGAAAATATTCGATCCGATGTGGGAGAGCGCATCTGCCTGCGCTCCAGTACATAAAAAGGGGAGCTGTACGGCCTGAAATGCAGGCCCTGCGGTGAGTGCTGCGTTGTCATCAATTATTCCGGTGGCGGCAATGATTCCTTTGGACTGGGCCAGCTTGTTAGCTCCTTTGAGGATTCCAGTGGTTTCACCTGTGCTGGATTCCACCTCCAATCTTATTTTATTTTTGCTTTTGGATTGGTTGATTTTTTGTACCGCGAGCAGTGCCCCGTTCAATGCTTCCTGTGCTGTGGGGGCTTGACTGTCCTTCAGGCCGAAAATAGTCCCCAGTACAATCTCCCCGGCTTGAAGTGGAGAAATCATTAAGCAGAATATGACCAGCAATCCAGTTAAGATTTTCATGTGCCACTTCCTTTACGTTCTTTGCGTGCTTTGATGATTTTGAAAGTGCGTTTTTGAGGCTGCTCGTCTGTTTTTTCTGAGGCGGTGTTTTTTTCAGGTGTTTTTTGCTCAGAAACAACTTGTTTCTTTTTTTTAGAAACACCCTGTTTCATTTTTTCCACTGCCTCTTCATGTCTTCTGTTTTCAGCTGTGGCTTTTGCCTGCGAAAGCTTATGCTCGGATTCTTTTCTCAGACGTTCAGCCTCACGCAGCTTCGCTTTGGTCTTAAATTCCGAGATAGCTTCCTTGAAATCTGTTTTTTTGTTGGTGAAGGCTACTTTTCCGGCGTGCACGATTTCAGTGAGTTTATTTACCTCCCAGAGTTCAATGGGCCGGGGGTGTTTGATATAGACCGGGATGATTTCATGGTGGTGCAGGTCAATTGAAAGGGGAAGCTGGCTGGTTAGGATGGAGCGTTTGAAGATGCGCGAGGTATTGAAATAGCTGGATACAAAACTGTCCGGTTCCGGGTTGCAGGCATCATCAAAATAAATGGCGATAATGATGTCGATCTGCCTTTTTACGCATTCCATGATGGGCACTGGGGATGAAAATGCGCCGTCAATAAGACGTTTGCCATCCACATTGCCCGGAGGCATGAGCGGGTAGATGGCACTGCTTGCATAAATTGCCTGAGCTAGGTTGCCTTTTTCAAGGATAACCGGTTTCCCGGTTTCAAGGTCGGTGGTAGCTATCAGGGTTTTGGGAGAGAGGTCGGAAATATCAGTTTTTTTGAATAGGGTTTCGTATGTGCGGCGCAAACAGTCTGTTTTCAGGATACCCGATTCAGCTGTAAATCTACCCATACCAGTGCTGGCGATGTCCAGTACGGAGTTGTAGTCCACGTCAGTGTAAAAACGCGGGTCCACGGTTTTGGAAAAGACTTCCTGAATCTGTTTGAGGTCGTACCCCGCACCCATGAATCCGGCCAGAAGCGCGCCGCCGCTTACACCAATAACAAGATCCAGATTTATTTTTTCTTGTTGCAGGTATTCGATAAAAGGCAGGGCACAGAAGGATTTGATACCTTCCGAACCGATAATCAGAGCCACAGAAGGTCGTTCAGGGGCTTTTTGTGCTTTTTCCTGCTCTTCTGTTCCGGTTTTCTGTTCCGGGGACTCAGGAGTCTTGTTCTCTTCCATCTTTTCTCCATTCTTTAGAAGAAAAGATACATGGGCTAAGTGGAAAAAACAATATTAATTACCCGGAGATGGGCTCCAGAAAAGATTTGAATGCCGGGAACATGTTTTCAACCATGACAGCTACGCCTTCACTGTTAGGATGTACTCCGTCCGGCTGGTAGTATTCCGGGGATTCTCCGATCCCTTCGGTCAGGGACGGGTAAAGCGGGATGTTGAATTTTTCGGCAACTTCTTTGAAAATGAGGTTGAACTCAGTGGCGTAGGATTGAGGGGTAAAGTTCATGGATTTGAAACCGAGCAGCAGGACCGGGATATTCGCTTCCTGAAAAGCTTCCACCATGCTTGAAATATTCAGTTTGGTCTGCTCCGGGTCCATGAGCTGAAAGCAGTCGTTGGCCCCGAACTCAATGTAGACCGCATCGGGTTCACTCTCAATTACATTGGCAAGGCGGAAAAGCCCGTCCGCGGAAGTATCCCCGGACAGGCCGAAATTGTTTATTGCCACATGGAAGCCTTCTTCCAGCAGCTTGCGTTCAAGCTGAGCCGGAAGGGAACTGTATGCCGGAAGTCCGTATCCCTCGGTGAGGCTGTCCCCGAATGCTGCCAATGTGATCTTTGCCATGCCTACTTTTCTCCCTCGCGCAGCCAGCCTTGGAATTTTGATACTTCGTCTTTCCACTGGTCTGAGATTCGGATGGTGATGAATTCTTTAAAAACGTGGTCAAATAGGGTGATGCATTTTTCGATCAGGTAGATCTTTTCCAGAAATTTTGCATCCGGGTCATCTCCTTCCTCGTCTTTCATCTCCACTTTGGGGGTTTTAAGCCCGCTCATGGTGAAATCTTCGGCCTTGAGCTGAACCTGCCAGAGGTTTTCGTCAATTTCCATTTTCAGCTGACAGCGGGTAACTTTCTTTCCGGTACGCAGACCGTAAAGTACTTCAGTCATATCTCCGCTAGCGGAATTGACTGTTGCAGTGTCCACGTTTTCGCCGTCGCCGCCCTGAACGGACATGCGTTGTTCCATGTAAAGCATGAAGCGTTCGCCGCTTTCAAGTTCAAACATGCCGTCGCGAATTTCACTTTTATACCAGAGCCAGGTCAGGAAATCCTGGCCCAGAAGATTGTTTTCCCTTTCGGCAAGCATCATGAGGTCCATAACTGGTGCTCCTTTGAGTAAATTTAGCCTACAAAGTAGGTGGGGTCGAGCGATTCAAGTTTCTGTACAGCCTCTTCGCCAAGGATTTCCATGGCCAGAAAGAAGGGAGTCAGCGGTTCAAGAGTCAATTCGAAGGTGTCGGAAAAATGGTCGGTAAACAGATCCATTACCTTGGTGTTGGTGGCAGCAAGGTAGACTCTATTCTCCGGTACGTTCCAGACCACATCGAAAACTGCCGGGATAGGCAGGGAGCGTGCACGCAACTTAAGGGAAACTTGTTCCTTGATTTCCCTTTTACGGTCACGGGAGATGAAATTTTTTCCTTCTTTTTTGGCTTCAGCCAGCTCATGATTCAGCGCGATCTGAAAATGCTTTTTCAGTACTGCGGGCTGGATTCTGCGGGTATCGAGGCGTAGGGAAAAAGTGAAATACTGGGCTTTTTCCGGCGGTGAGACAGCCCATTTGTCGTCGAGCATATCATCCATGTTCACCCAGCCGAAGGAACGTTCCTCAGCTGTATGATCAATATCCATGAAAGCGAATTTGGCTAATTTTTCGGGAATTTCCCGGATAAGTTCATCGCTGACTTCTTCCAGAATCCTGTATCTGGTGATTCCCGTGCTGGCTGAAAGTATTGGCAAAGCATGCTCCTTGAACCGGCTGTCATCCTATTGGCGGTGCCGGATTTATTTCGCTGTGAAGGTAAACACAAACGTTATCTGTTATGACCATTTTTTCAGGATGTAAAGGGAAAGAATTCCCGATTCATCCGGTATGGCATATTAGGTGCATAATATATTTCAGTTGTAGAAGATTGTAAATCAGGCAACCCCCCTAAGGAGGAGTCAGTTAGAGCTGATGCAAGCTGGTGGAGGTCACCATGACACTCATCGAAGTACGGACCGAAGATAATTATATCGTAATTGGTAACCAGCGCAGAAAAAAGTTGACATCTGACGGCTGTAACGAGCCGTTTAAGGACCGTTTCTGGTGTCCGCGCAAAAAGTGGTTTATGAAAAGGGCATGTCCGTTCATAAACAAAATAGAATGCGGAAACTATCGCCAGATGTGCGGTTCGTTATAATTTGCTTAGCACTGATGGAAATTTCTTAACTTCTCTTGCTTTTGTTTTGTTCGAGTCCTAACATTCGTGCAAAACTAAAGCGGAGGAGAAATGAATTCCGGTAATCCATATGAACTGCTGGCGGACCGTCTGGAGTTGGTTGCTACGCAGGTTCGCGAAATTGAAAGTCTTGGGCGCAAAGCTTTGTATGCAGGCAACGATGAGGATGCTTACCGGGATTTTATGCGCCAGAAGGCCATGAAACTGGCCGGTCTTGCTGATGAAGTGGCTTCGCAGGCTCAGCTCGTGGATGATGCGCTTAAAGAACGTATTGAGCTTTTTTCTTTTTCAGCTTCTCAGGCACTTAAAGTCGGTAGTGTCTTTTTTATGTCCGCGCTCCTTTATCCCGAGGATTACCGGGAAGGGGACCCTAATGATCTTGAGAATTTTGTGGTCAAAGTGAGAGCAATGGTTAAGTGATCAGAAACATTAATTTGCGCATTTTGCTGAATATGTTATTTTGTTTCTACTAGCGGTTGCTTTTGCCAAAGTGTTCGTATATCAAATGGCGTCGGGTGAATGGGAGGAGCAGACTGCCTTCGGGAGTCTGTTTTTTGACTTATAGCAGGGTATCTAAATGCTTAACGCTGAGAAATGTACTGCCGAAACAAATTTTGCCAACGGAGCAGTCAGGCCTTTGAATATTTTACTTGCCGAAGATTGTGAGAACAACGTGCTTCTGGTGCAGCTGTACCTGAAGAAGCTGCCGTATTCTATTGATGTGGCTGAAAATGGTAGTGAAGCTTTTGAGCTGTTTCAGCGGAAAGTATACGATGTTGTGCTTATGGATATAGAAATGCCCGTGACTGATGGTTACGAGGCAACTACACTGATTCGCGGTTTTGAACAGGAAAACAGTCGCGAGAAGACTCCTATTGTCGCTGTTACAGCCCACGCTCTGCCGGAAAATGAGGATAAAGCCTATGAAGTGGGCTGTGATTATTTCTTGACCAAGCCGGTCCGCAAGGCTGATCTTATCTCTACTGTCCAGAAATACGGGGCCAGCGAAGCCATTTAGTGTTACGACCTTAAAATGGATTTATATTATTTTGGGCTGACATAGTTAAATGTCAGCCCAAATTTTTTATATCAAGTTCAGATCTGTAGAATCAGGTAAATGCAACACTAAACTCCGTTTACTACATTTACCGTCTTCCCATTCAGAAAAGCTTTCACATTCTCAACGGTTGTGTCGGTCAATCTTGAGCGGGCCTCAAGAGTTGCCCATGCAATGTGCGGAGTAATGGTCAGGTTCGGTGTTCCTGAAAGTGGATTGCCGGGCATCATGGGTTCTTCTTCAACCACATCGAGTGCGGCTCCGGCGATAATGCCGCTGGTCAGTGCTGCGGCCAGATCTGTTTCATTAATGAGCGGTCCGCGGGCGGTGTTGATCAGGTAAGCATTGCTTTTCATGGTTGAGAGCAGTTTTTTATCGACGAATTTTTCATTGTCAGCAGTCAGCGGGCAATGCAGTGAAACAGCATCTGCTTCCCGGAAAAGTTCTTCAAGGGATACGAAGCTGAACGGGGTATACTCTGGGGCTGGTTTCGGTCTCGGTGCATAAACCAAAACTTCCATACCGAATGAATTGGCGATGGTTCCTACTTTTTTTCCAATATCACCGAATCCAACTATGCCTATTTTTTTTCCGGCCAGTTCAATGAGCGGTGCGTTCCAGAAACAGAAATCCTTCTGTTGTGCCCACTGGCCCTCTTTTACTGCCCGGTCGTGCATGGCAACCCTGTTGGAGTGGTTCAGCAGCAGGGCGAAAACGTGCTGGGCAACTGAAGGGGGAGAGTATCCCGGAACATTTGATACCGGGATGTTTCGTGCTGCCGCTGCTTCCAGATCAACTACATTGTAGCCGGTGGCCAGCACGGAGATAAATTTAAGTCTGGGCAGTTTCTTGATGATTTTCGCACTGAGGGCGGTTTTGTTGGTCAGGATAATATCCGCGTCAGCGGCGCGCTCGATTATGTCTTCCGGTTCTGTGCGGTCATGTACGGTGAGTTCGCAGATTTCTTCCAACCCGGTCCATGGATTGTCGCCGGGATTGAGAGTGTAGCCGTCGAGGATAATAGTTTTCATGGGCTGTTTTTCCGCAATTCCCGTCTTGAAAGTCGGGGCTAGAGTTTGAATTTTTTATCGGATGTCGGAGTGAGCCCTCTTTTTTTCTGGGCTTCGATTTCTTTCGCCACTTCTTGTTCGGTCATGTCCGGGTGTTTGCCGGAGTGCTTTTTCTGGATCAACCGTTTCTGGGCGGCAAGGACAAGCTTGCTGATGACTTTGTCCTGAGATCTTTCAAGGTCGGTAAATTCGCAGCCCACTATTTTGGGGGTCCGTCTGGCAATTTTAAGCTTCAGATTTTTCAGCACAGGCTTTCCAGACCAGATCAAAACTGCGTCCACAACTGTGCCTACTGGAAATTCTTTACTGCTGGCAAAGCCGATGCCGCTGGCACTGATGTCTATAATACGGCACTTGACTCTGGGCACACGGCAGATGACATGCATGTTGTCTACATCAATCCGGTAAGCTCTGCGCGCGGCAGGGATGTCTTTTTGCGGCTTGAATTCGATGTCCAGCGACTCGTCTGTGCTTCTGCCGAGCATGCGGTCCAGCTTG
Organism: Marinifilum sp. JC120; assembly: GCA_004923195.1. Taxonomy (NCBI): domain Bacteria; kingdom Pseudomonadati; phylum Bacteroidota; class Bacteroidia; order Marinilabiliales; family Marinifilaceae; genus Marinifilum; species Marinifilum sp. JC120. Next base: position 88,824 of record RDSB01000019.1, read on the forward strand.
GTTTTTAACTTGCTCACCAGTCCGGGTTTACTTTTTACCTTATCTTTCCCCATTCTCGTCCCCTGATGGAAGTGTAATGCCGTGGTCGTTAAGCGCGGTATAATGACCTGGTATTGCTAATCTTAATTTATTCCTGCGCTTTCTATTATCATATCTGTATAAAGTGGTTTGTCAATATTTATACTGAAACTAGAGCTTGACATTATTGAAAAATATAGCGAAGAATAATGAAAATTTTGGTAATAAATTGGGTTAAATACTTGGAGGTATTTGGGAATGATCGGCGAACTCATCAGTAATATGGGGCACAGCACTACTGCTGGATTTGTAGGTGTTTCTCTTATCTTTGGTTACCTTGCATGGATGCTGTACATGATATTTTGCAGGATCAATGAAGGCAAAAAAGAGGGTCACCATTAGGAAATTTTCGAAAAGGACTACGGTCCCTTTCAAGCAAAAAAGGCCCGCATTTGCGGGCCTTTCTTTATTTTAATTTGCTGTTTATCTCAGTCAGTTGTTCAAGCACAATGGCTAACTGGGCATCGAAGATATGGGCCAGATCCTTTAATTTCTGATCTTTGGCCTTAGCCATAATATCGCGGATAAATATTTTTCGCCGATCGAAATCATTGTAGGCGTAACCACATTTCCTTTTGAGCAGACCTGCTTCCCTGCTCTGAAATTTCTTTTCCCGTTTCACAAGGTTCACTACCGAGAATAGTGAAGTCAGGCTGTGGACCTGCATTTTACTGGTTTTGCACATGTCCGCCATATCTTGCAGGGCATAGACCCGGTCCGGCTGGGCGTCGGCTCCGGTTATCTTGTCTATTTTCATGCCCAGTGTCCTGAAAGAAGCTTCAACTCCAGATAGTTTGCCGAACTGGGCTGAGATATCCGGGGCTTCGCAGAATCCCGTACAGGGGGCAAGCAGGGCCATGGTGATGATTAAAGTGATGAATGTTTTTTTCATGGTTAATCAGCCTTTGCGTCGTTATAAATTTCCATCAGGTATTGACCGTAATCGTTTTTGAGCATGTCGGTGGCCATTGCTTTCAGCTCCTCGGAAGTGATGTAGCCCATGCGGAAGGCGATTTCTTCCAGACAGGCAAGCATGAAGCCCTGTCTTTCCTGTACTGCTTCAACATAAGAGGCTGCCCGGAGCAGGGATTGGTGGGTGCCCATATCCAACCATGCGTAGCCGCGCCCAAGCAGTTCTACATTGAGTTTGCTTCGTTTGAGGTATTCGTTGTTCACATCGGTGATCTCAAGTTCTCCGCGTGCAGAGGGCTTGATACTTTTGGCTATTTCGATCACTGAGTTGTCATAAAAATACAGTCCGGTGACCGCGAATTTAGATTTCGGTTCTTCAGGCTTTTCCTCGATACTGATCACGGACTGTTTTTTGTCGAATTCAACCACACCATATCTTTTGGGGTCTTTGACCGCGTAGGCGAAAACTGTACCGCCGTCTTTACGGCAGGCTGCTTTTTGCAGGATATGTGGCAGGTCGTGTCCGTAAAAAATGTTATCCCCGAGGATCAGGCTGACGCTGTCGTCCCCGATGAAATCTTCACCGATGATGAAAGCCTGCGCCAGACCTTCCGGTTTGGGCTGAACTTTATAGGAAATATTAACTCCGAGATTTGAGCCGTCACCGAGGAGGTCTTCAAATCTATGCAGGTCTTCAGGGGTGGAAATGATCAGGATATCGCGGATGCCCGACATCATATGGATGGAGAGCGGGTAGTAGATCATGGGCTTGTCATAAACAGGCAGAAGCTGTTTACTGACCACCCTTGTCAGGGGGTAAAGTCTTGTGCCGGAACCTCCGGCAAGAATAATTCCTTTCATGTTATACCTTCCTCACGGTGATTATCTTTGGTAAAGCCGTACTTAAATTAGCAATAAAATCTTGAGGTGTCTGCACTTATAGCATTAAATGGCCTGAATATGTCCACATCTGCAAAAAAGGAGTTTCGTTCGATGCGCGGCCCCATGTTCTCTCTGCCCACAGTTCTTTTTCTAGGCATCATTTTTTTTGTCCTCATATTCTTTTTGTTTATATTTGTACAGGTTGGTCTCGTAACCGTGGCTTTCTCCAAGCTGGGCCTGACTGCGGGACAGGGATTCCTGCTGCTCATTGCTACTTTATTCGGGAGCGGGGTTAATATTCCGGTATTCCGTTCGGAAAGGCTGGTTCCTGATGTGAGAGTCAGGCGGGTGCGCATGTTCAATCCCTATTCTCCGCTGGATGCTCAGCGGGATGCGGCAACGCTGACCAATCAGGTGGTGGCTGTTAATCTCGGCGGCTGTGTGATTCCGGTATTGCTTTCTCTCTCTTTGCTCAGCAGGTCCGGTTTTGATTTTTCTATCCTGCTCTGCGTGGCTGTGGTCAGTGTGGCCGCTTATGTTCTAGCCCGACCTATTCCGGGAGTGGGGATCGGAATACCGGTGCTTATTCCGCCGCTGATTACCGCTCTTGCAGCCCTGATTTTTGTGCAGGGTGAAATGGCTCCTATAGCGGCTTATGTTGCAGGAAGTCTCGGGACCTTGATAGGTGCGGATTTGTTGCACCTCGCCACTCCGGCCACCCGGCGGGTACTTGATGCTCCAGTGGTTTCCATCGGCGGGGCAGGAACTTTTGACGGAATTTTTATCACCGGTATTTTGGCTGTTCTACTGGCCTGATTCTGATAAGGAGTTTTTTTGTGCTTAAATGTGATTTTTCTACGATAAAAGATGCAGGTGTCGGCAGTAGGATCGTGTTAAGTGATTCTTGTTTCCAGCCGCAAGGGTGTGTCTGTGTGTCCGTGTCTGGAGATGTAAGAGGGCTGCGGGCCGGGATGATACTTGAAAGCGACGGCGCTGGGCTGCTGTGCATTGTTTCGGGGGGCTGGACTTCCGGTGTGCCGGGAGCAAGATCGTGGACAGCAGAAGTTTTGGCAGAATTGCCGCATGGTGAGGTTGATCTTTACGTGAAGAAGGAGGGGTACTCCCTTGCTTATGTCACTTTGAGTGACAAAGGTGCAGCCGGGGAAAGAAAGGATGAAGCCGGACCGCTTATTGCTGAAATGATAAAAAATGCACTTCCGGTTTCCATTACTCAAGGGTATTTGATCCCTGACGAAAGCAGTGATCTCAAAGCATTACTCATGCATCTTGCCCATGTGGATGGTTTTGATCTGATCATGACCACCGGCGGGACCGGGGTCGGGCCGCGAGATGTATCCCCGGAAGCGACTCTTGCGGTGATAGAAAAGAGATTGCCCGGATTTGAGCGGGCCATTACTGCCACAGGACTGGAGAAGACTCCTCACGCCATGATTTCACGTGCCGTGGCCGGAACTTTGGGGGAGAGTGTTATTGTGAATTTCCCCGGCAGTCCTAAAGCAGTGCGGGAAAGTCTTGAGGCTGTTCTGCCCGCCCTGAAGCACACTGTCGATAAGTTGCAGGGCGATAAAACCGATTGTGCAATTGTTTCGTAGCGTTTTAAACAAAAATGATGCTTGATTCCTTGCGCAGGAACATCTATATAGATTTTGATTTTTGTATATTAATTCTTTCAAAGAAAATAACCGCACGTTCAGGATGTGTAGAATGAAACGCAATGTTCCGTTTTTATTAGTATTGATTTTCATGCTGTCATCAGTCTCCTTTGCATATGCGCAGGAGCAGGGTGAAGAGACTCTTGGTGAAGCTAAGGCTCCGGTTTCCATGGAAGAGGCTACCACTCAGGTACCTCAGGCTGTGACTGATGAAGCCAAGGATGCCGATATGACTCTCACTCTTGAGGAGTGCGTAAAGCTCGGACTGAAACAGAACCCGTCCATTATCGCAGCCCGTAAAGATCTGCTGGCCGCAGAGAGCGATGTTAAGAGACAGCGTGGTGCTTTCGGTGGACCTGTTACAGCCAAGTACGGTTATACCCATAGCGGAGACCAGCCCCGTTCCGGTAATACTCCTGCTGACTATCAGGATAAATGGGCTTTTTCTGTTAACGTAAGCCAGCCGGTTTTTAAAGGTTTTGAGCTGCTTTCAAAATACCAGAAAACCAAGTTGCAGAGAGCTTCAACTGAAGCCAGTCTCTACAATGCAGAGCTTTCCCTGATCAGCAATATCCAGACTTCTTTCCTGACTTTGTTGCAGGGCCGCATGGAAGTTAAAAGTAAGCAGGATTCTGTTGCCCGTCTGCAATCCCAGCTTGATGTTATTCAGGCTTTTTATCAGGTTGGACTTCGTCCCAGAGTTGATGTTTTGCAGGCTGAGGTTGAACTCGCCACCGCAGAACAAGATCTACTCATTGCCAAAAACACAGTTGATTCAAGGGCTGCAAGGCTGAACACCCTGCTCAATCTGCCTATTGAAAAGAATGTGGATTATTCCGGTGAGCTGACTTACCTGCCTTTTTCCATGACTCTTGACCAGTGCATTGCCAAGGCGGACAAAGGTCGTCCCGATCTGAAGATTGCCCGCAAGGCCGTTGAAATTTCCGAAGAAGATGTAACTATCGCTGAAAGTGGTTTTTACCCCGACATTACTGCGGACTTTAATTACAATAGCGACGGCGGTGATCCTTCAGTCAGTAAGAATAAATATAACTACCAGAATCGTCCCGATGACTGGAACGTGGGTGCTAACCTGAACTGGGAAGTTTTCAGTTGGGGACAGACCTACTACGATTCCAAGCGTGCTGAAGATAACGTCAAGAAGATTAAGGCTGAATTTGATAATACCAAGCTTGAAGCTTCTTACGAGATTAAAGATCAGTTGCTCAGCCTCAAAGCTGCCGCTGACCGTATCGGCGTGGGCCGTAAGTCTGTTGAAGCAGGTCGCGAAGGTTACAGAATGGCCATGGCCCGCTATCAGGCTCAGGTCAGCACAAACAACGAAGTGCTTAACGCCCAGTCCCGTTTAAGTGACAGTGAAGCCCAGCTTATTCAGGCCCTGTCCGACTATCAGGTCGCTCTTGCCAAGCTTTACGTTGCTATGGGTGACATGAACCCGTCTCTTAAAACGAACTAGAGGCTGGCTCAGCTTTTAATTCAGATGTGAATTCTTTTCCGGCAGATTGCTTTCAGGCAGTCTGCCGGATTTTTATTGTGGACACCAAGGGTTGATCAAATTTATATTGAGTGAGAGCGGAGGAATAAATGTTCAGAGGGCGGAGCCTTTTCAATAAAGCGAAAGATAAAGAGCAGGAGCAGGATGTTCGTTGCAGTGGGTGCGGCGGGGAGCTGTACACTCACCGTGAATGACGGGGTGTTTTTTTACGCTGCGGGTCCTGCGGTAAGAAATATAATGTTGCTGATTATTCGGAATACATAGACGACGATTTTGAAGAGGAAATGGCTAACGTGCCCATGAACAGGCTTTAACGGAGTAAAAGAGCAAAATGTTTAAGAAATTGGCAGTATTATTTTTCATTTGCTTTCTGGGAAGTATTGGCTTTGCACAAGCAGGGGATTCGCACAGCTGGGACGAGCTTAAAGACAAGCTCGCTGCTGACGGGTTCAACCGTGAGTATGTGGATGCGGTTTTTTCTGCCAGCTCACTGGAGTATGATTCCGCCATGATGGCCCGCAAGATGAGGGTGCTGCTCAAACGCAGGTTTGAGCCTCCGGCAAAGAAAGTGGCTCGTGAAAAGAAATATGACGAGAGATATGTCGGGCCGATTATGCTGGCGGGAGGGTACTCCTATCTGCGTGAACATTATGCCTTATTGCTGGATATAGACAAAGAATACGGTGTTGCTCCATCTGTACTTGTAGCACTCTTGCTGGTGGAGACTAAGCTTGGGTTTACCCTTGGTGATGCCCCGGCTTTCAACAATCTCGCTAATATGGCCGCAAGTCCTGATCCGCTTAAATTTTTTGATAAACTCGGCTACGAGAAGCTGGAAGAAAAGGATATGGTCTGGCTCAAGAAGCGGACTAAGAAAAAAGCTGATTGGGCTTACCGTGAGCTTTCCGCGCTGCTGAAATTTTCTTCAGCGAATTCCATAGTGCCTACCGAGATTCCCGGTTCACCTTACGGTGCTTTCGGGATCTGTCAGTTTATGCCCAGTACTGCTATTCATTACGCCGTAGATGGAGACAAGGACGGGCGTATTGATCTTTTCAGTCGTGAGGATGCTCTGTTCAGCATGGCAAGTTTTTTAAAAAGACACGGCTGGAAAAATACCCTGAGCAAGGAGAAGAAGCTCAAGGTTATTTATCGCTACAACCATTCCATGGTTTATGCCCGGACTATCTACGAAGTCTCCCGGCAGCTTGAAAAGATCCGCTCTACTTTCGGGCCTGATTAATATTTTGCCTCCGGCGGCTGGGGAAGGGGAACTTTTGGGAAAAGTTCCCCTTCCCCAGACCCCATCCCCTCAAAACTTTTCAGTTTGCTTCGCATATAGCCTACTAGAGCAATTTTCAAAACAAAGACCGCAATATCGTGTATGATATTGCGGTCTTTGTCTTTGCAAGTCTTTTCATACGAAGCGGCGAAGCCCCGATAAAAGTTTTTGGGAGAGTCCAGAGAACCTTTTTTTCAAAAAAGGTTCTCTGGCCCCCGGAGGGACTCTCGGTAGAGCTGATGGGATGGTCCCGCCCCTTAAAAAGGGGTATATTTCAAGTTCACCACAACTTCGAAATGGAGGACCATCCCAATGAAAGTAGCTACCATAATCGGAATTGATTTGGCAAAGTCCAGCATCCAGCTTTATGGAGTTGATTC
>RDSB01000020.1 GCA_004923195.1 Marinifilum sp. JC120
CTCCCCGGATTGCTTCCAGAGCTATCTTGGCCTTGAATTTGTCCGAATGCTTCCGTCTTTTTCCTGTTTTGCTCATACGTCCTTCCTTATCGTTTTTAGGACGCAGACTCCACCTTAACTCGTGGTCCTAATTTCGGGGGAAAGCGCACAGTTTATTTTATACAAATTTTTTTTTGTGATTACCAACTGATCACAAATCAGTAGCCCAACACAGCAATAAAGCCGTTTTCACGGGACAAAATAACAAGAGTACGCAAATTGTACGCACTATTTCAGTTCAATCGCTCCTAAAAACCAAAGGCCCCACAATGCTATAACACACTGTAAGGCCTAACTTTTTATGGAGCCAACGATCGGAATTGAACCGACGGCCTGCTGGTTACGAATTGTCTGGCGGGAGATCAAATTTTCCGCCGGGAACGCCCGTTATCCCTTGATTCATAAGCCATTCCCCTATTTCAGCCTATTTCCAAAACTGCCGAAAACTACCTAAAACTACCGAGCTTTGTACGCAAATTTACGGACACTTTGCGGACAGAGTACGATAAGAACATTTACATTCCTAAAACAACATTGAAGTGCAGCTGAGGTAGTAGACAGTATTTAAAAACAGGTCGTTTTATAGCCCGAAATGCTTCTGCCCCACTCCTTCATCATAAAAATTAAAGGTCCGAGAGTCTCGCCGTATTCAGTGACAGAGTATTCGACTTTTGGGGGGACTACCCACCAATCTTACGGGCACAGATCTGGCAGTAGCCATTTTCCAGTTTAACAACATCGGCTCCACACCGCTTGCAGGTTTCATACGATGAAAAAAAGAGTGTACGGGGTGTGGTTTCTTGCAGCAACTCCAGCCCGCCAGCTTCACGACTGAGACATTTAGCTAGACAGGACTTCTCGCACAAACCGCAGTCAATGCATCGCCAGGCTGTAAACTGAAGCGCAAATTCACAGTCACTTCGGACAAGCTCCAATGCATTAACAGAACAGATCTTTGCACAAGCGCCACACCCCGTACAAGAGGAGGTCGCCGACACTTTAGAAATATGGAAATTTTCTGGAAGCATTCCGGTACAAGGAAGAAGCTGCAAAGCCTTATGGAATCTTTCCCGCACAGTTCCCTCAGCTTCAACGACTCCAAGCTCTGTAATTTTTTTCTTTTTAACAATATCCCTACGAGGGGCAAGCATTCCTATGAAGCCTCGCCGCGACACTTGATTCTTTGAAATCATTGCCCCTTTTTTTACTCTAGAGCTCTTAATCTTTCCCTTCATCTCCGGGCAAAAAGAAGAAAGTATTTTCATATTTTTAGATAAAACGACCGCACCGTCTCCCTTTTCACATTGCGCACAATTCCCATGTAAAAGGGTAATCTGGGTGCCCAGAGACAAGAACTGCGCAAGGGCACCCAGACTAAGCGAGGAAAGACATCCGGACAGCTGCCACACTCCATCTTTCTTAGATGTGGGGATAGCATGGCAACCGATACGGATGCCCAAGGTGTTGTCAGGGAGGTGAGAAAAATCAGGAAGTTTCGCGACTGCCGGATGAGACAAAGCACCACTGGGACAAACCGCGGCACAAGTACCGCATGATACACAGCGGCTGTAATTCAGCTCAGGCACCCCCTTGAGCTCAATTGCACTGGATGGGCATGCCTCATAACATTCAACACACTCTCCAGCCTTATAGCGGAGGCACTTCTTATTGTTGATTTCCGGCTTGAACGTCATTGTCCTATCCAGTTTACTTATTCAGCAAAAACATCCTCTAAAGAACCAATTACAGCTGCGCAAAACTCAGCAAAACGTCTGTAATATTCAGTAGAAGCTTTAGAACGGACCTCAACAAGGCACGGCAAAGCCCATTTGCTTAGATGGTTTTGCGCGAACTCACGGGCATCGTTAACATATAATTCCGGAGACCTATCACTTTCAACGCTCTCAGCCTGAGCGGCATTAAGAAATAGATAAGCCATGAACCCCAGCTCAAGCCCAATATGGTCGTCCGGCTCTATATTGATATTCGGTGCAGCAAGGCCGTGAACGTTATATAATTCACGCACTTCAAAAGTTGGTTCTCCGAACAACAGACGCTCTTTGGTTGTCCAGACAGACTCCCACATAGGAACAGACGACTCCGGATGAACAAACAAGGAATGATAATCATCTTGCAAGCTCTTAATATTTTTCTGTTCCTTTTCTACAACTTTACTAAACCTCTCTCCCAAGGCTTTAACGTCACCCTCTAAAGCCCATTCAGATAAGAGTTCCCCCGCGTCAAACTGATTCAACTGGTCAACTTCCGGAGAATGCAAAAACACCTTGCTCATAAAACCACAAAGAATTGAGACCGCCATATATTTTTCTGTCTTATCCATAAGCTGCTCATAGGGTCCGGAATAAATCCGGACCCTTTTTTATAAATTAAAGCCCCACTCTCAAGTAGGTACCATAAAACATAAGCCTACCCAGAACTTCGCCGGCAAAGACAAAAGCACAGGCGCAAATCCCGAATGTCAGCATTGAGCTGTATCCATCAGTAATGGACACCTTGTAAGCCCCCCAGACGAACAGCACTATCCCGACAAACAAGAGTAGCGTCCTGACAACCAACAGGCCGAGCCCGCTTGAAACAAGTATGCTGAGTCCAGAAACCCCGAGACTATTGCTTGCATCAAGGCTTATCATATCCAAAGGAATTCCTACGAATTTCAGTCCTACGCCCGAGACGGCTGCGAAAATAAACACTTTCATTGCCAAATCGCGGTCTTCTTTACTGAGTTCAAGGACACGCCTACTCTGCACGGCAAAGACTATTCCTCCGGCAACAGCTCCAACTACAAGCATAGTTCCATAGAAACCAAGCATGGTGGATAATCCATCCCAGACAGGAACAGTTTTAAGCATGTAAACTCTGGACATGGCATAAACAGACCCTAATCCAAGTATTATAGCCCCGGCAGACAAAAACGTAGCCTTGTTTTCATGACTTTTCATACGGACGCAGGCCAGTCCCAAAGCAAAAGCCACAAAAGCTCCAGTTGCCACAATTTCCCTGCTTAACCATGAAGAGCCAATATTCATAATGGTAAAGAAGCTGTGGGTTGGTGTTCCCAGATGTGTCAAAGAGAAGATCAAAGACGACACAGCTACGACACATACAACCGGAAGCTGCCATGAGAATGCCTTTCCTGCGTGATTCCCGGTAACCATTCTTGCAAGTTCGGAAACCAGAAGCATACCTATCGCCGCCTGAGCCAGGACAGTGAAAAGAACTAAACTCCATTCGTGAAAGAGCATCATTACACCTCCTCGGGGTTTCGAATCTTACCGGCACGCGAACCTGCCGGCTGCGCATTTCGGTTGGGGGTCAGCAGCAAATTGGGGAGGGTAATGGATGAATCAGGAAGAGGCGCCACCACCTGCAACTTTCCATATTTTGCAACCAAATCTTCATATTCTCCAAACTCCAAGGCACGCAGCGGGCATGCGGAGACACAAGCGGGTTCCTTACCTTCCGCAAGGTAATCCCGGCATAGGTCACATTTCCCCATCTTTCCTTTTTCAGAAAGATACTGAGGAGCAGAATAAGGACATCCCCATTCACAATAACGGCAGCCAACACACTTATTATGGTCCACACTGACAATTCCGTTTTCATCTTTATGCATGGCCTGAGTTGGGCAGGAACGCACACAGATCGGATTTTCACAATGGTTGCAAGAAATTGAAAGATAATAGGCGAAAACATCCTGTTCATAAGTCCCATCAGACTTACGGACCCAATCTCCACCGGCATATTCGGTAACGCGCCTGAAAAGCACATTGTCCGGAAGGTCATTTTTATCAATACAGGCGATCATGCATGTCTTACACCCGGTGCAGGCATCCATATCTATATAAAATGCAGGTCTCTTTATCATTTGTCAGTCCCCTCTTATGCTTTTTCAACCTGAACCAGATTGGTATGTTGGGGATTTCCCTTTGCCAACGGAGAGGTGCGTAATGTGGTCAGCACATTCACGCATCCGCCTTTGTCTGTTCCGTTTGCACCGGGGGTATACCATGCTCCTTCAGGCAGGCTAAGCACACCGGGCATCATACGCGGAGTAACCTTGGCCTTGACGATGACAGCCCCTCGATTATTGAAGACCTTGACTTCATCGCCATGAGCAATTCCTCTTTCCGCCGCATCAATGGTGTTAATCCACAATTCCTGCGGTGCCACTTTTTTCAACCAGTCAACGTTTCCGTAAGTTGAGTGAGTCCGCTGCTTGTAATGATGACCAATCAGCTGGAGAGGGTATTTTTTCTTCAAGGGATCGGACACGCCCTCCCAGGTAGGGACATATTCCGGCAGCCCGCTAATAACATCACCTTCAGGAAGTTCCCATGTCTTTCCGATTTCCCAAAGGCGCTTGGAAAAAATCTCCAACTTGCCTGAAGGGCTTTTAACCGGGTTGTTTTCAGGATCTTCCCTGAATTTTTTATATGGAACTGGAGGGAGTCCGGGATTTTTACTTTTGTATATTCCCATCTTGAACGCTTCACCCAACGTCGGCGGAAGATCCGGCAGTTTATTACGGGATTGCAAATAGATATATTCAACCCACTGCTCTCTGGTCCGACCCTCAGTATACTTTTTGCCAGCGCCAAGCCGTTCAGCAACTCCGGCACAAATGTCATAGATGGTGCGGCTTTCGAAAAGCGGCTCAATAACTTTCTCGGCAAAAATCACGTAGCCCATTTCCGAGGCAAAACCTTGAGGAGCAAAATCATCCTCTTCCAAGTTCGTAGTTGCAGGCAGCAAATAGTCTGCAAACTTCGCACTGGGGGTCATAAAGTTATCAATGACAACAATAGTCTCGCACTTGCTGTCATCAGCTAAAATCTCGGAGGTTCTGTTACAATCCGAATGCTGGTTAATGAGACAGTTTCCGGCGTAGTTCCAGATAAACTTGATGGGTGCCTTCAGCTTCTTGCGTCCCTTAACCCCGTCCTTGAGATCAGTCATTTCAGTTCCGCGCTCAATTGCATCGGTCCACATGAAACAGGAAATGGCTGTTTTCACAGGGTTTTCAAGAACAGGAAACTTGGCAAAAGGAACACCGTAGCCACTTTCACGCGCACCGGTATTACCACCTTGAACACCTACATTACCTGTCAAAATGGGAAGCATACTTACTGCGCGGCAGTTCTGCTCTCCGTTAGCCTGACGCTGAACAGCCCAACCTTGTGAGATATAACATGGTTTTGCCTGAGCAATCTCACGAGCCAACTGTACGATACGACGGGCCGGAACACCTGTAATCTTGGCAGCCCATTCAGGGGTTTTAGGCTGGCCGTCCTTGCCCTTTCCTAAGATATAAGATTTATAGGAATTTCCAGCAGGAACACCCTCGGGCATTGACTCTTCATCATAGCCCACGGTGCAACGCTTAATAAAATCATGATCAACAATATCCTCTGTGATCATGACATAAGCCAATGCGCAGATCAGGGCTGCATCGGTGCCCGGTTTGACGGGAATCCACTCATCAGCAAGGGTCGTCGCCGTATCGGTAAAACGGGGGTCAATAACTATGATCTTTGCATAGCCATTTTTTCTTGCCTGAGTAATATCATGTACAAGACCGCCACCACTCATACGTGTTACAGCCGGGTTATTACCGAACAATACAACAAGTTTGCTGTTTACAATGTCGGAAAGAGTGTTCCCACGAACCCAACCGTCACCGAATGTGTACGGCAAGGCCATATCAATCTGGGCATCACTGTATGTCCCGTACTGATTCAGATACCCTCCAAGAGTGTTCATTAGGCGGGCAACGGGAGTGGAACCGGTCGGCCATGACTTAGAAAGGACCGCACCAAGGTTACCTGTTCCATAATTTAAATAGACAGATTCATTACCCCATTTGTTAATGGTATCACCAAGACTTTTAGCGACTCCATCCAGAGCTTCATCCCAAGAAATTCGCTTAAACTTTCCTTCGCCCCGCTTGCCGACGCGTTTCATGGGATATTTCAACCTGTCAGGAGCATAAATCCTATGACGCATTGAACGCCCTCTAAGACAAGCCCTGACCTGATGATTTCCGTAAGCGTCATCCCCTTTGTCGTCGGTTTCAATTCTGGTGACGACTCCGTCCTTCACATGGGCACGTAAAGCACAGCGACTGCCGCAGTTTACGTTACATGATGTCCAGACGACCTTATCAGAGACAGGTTCATCACTTTCCACCGGGCGAAGTCCGTAAAACATTCCTGCACCCGACACTGCAGCTACCCCACCAAGGGCAGCACTCCATTTGAGGAAGCTTCTTCTTTTAACACTTCCCTTAGCATCTACTTGTTCTGCTTCTTTTTCTTTCATTGTTTACCCTCAATCGTTTATCTGTTCGAGCTTTAACTGCGAACGACTCATGTCACGGGTAAAGCCTATCAATTGTCGTGCCAGAACATAAAAATAACAATTTCAGACATTTAAGCATTTAAACATTCTCAACTTTCCACTACTTTTGGAAGAAAGAATCTTCTCACCCATTGTCTACTCCGATATAATTGGAAACTACTTCTTATCAATGCCGTGCAACTTTAGTTGAGCATAAACCCTACTTTTGCCCAACTCCGAAACAACACACGCTTTTTCCACATCCCCATCGACAATTTCCATAAGACGGACAAAGTAATCCTTATCGGCTTGTTCCATAACTTGCTGACGGAACTCCTTGTAGCTAACAATCTCTTTTTCCATACAGAATTCATCATTACCTGCTTCACGAGGAGTGAGTGAACTCTTCAAAGTTGCAATCCGGACTCTTTCCGGAAGGTGTTTAGCAAAAACTTCTTTACAGCTGGAGGCAGCAACAATGGCATTTTCAATTACATTGGCAAGCTCCCGAACATTTCCAGGCCACTCGTAACGCCCCAGCACCTCAATACAATCAGTAGAAAATGTTTTGGGTATTATTGAATTTTTTTTACATATACGCTCAGTAAAACTGCATACCAACTCTTCAATATCATTCCTACGTTCACGCAAAGACGGAAGTTTTATGGTCATTGCTCCAAGACGATATAAAAGGTCATTACGAAATACCCCTTTCTGAGACATACTGATGAGATCGCGATGAGTCGCAGCCACAAGGCGAAAATCACTTGAAACTTCCTGACTTCCACCGACAGGACGGTATTTTTTTTCCTGCAAGACCCGGAGTAATTTTTTTTGTAACTCAAGTGGCATCTCTCCTATTTCGTCCAAAAAAAGCGTGCCCCGGTCTGCTTCCAGTATTAAACCCTTGCTTGCATTCTCTGCTCCAGTAAACGCCCCTTTCACATGACCAAAAAGAGTACTTTCCAACAGCGTGGATGGAATGGAGGCACAGTCCACTATTACAAACGGCCTTTGTGCTCTTCGGCTGTTCTCGTGCAAGGCTCTGGCAAAGAGTTCTTTTCCGGTACCGGTTTCACCTGTGATGAGCAGGCTTGCTTCGCTCTGTGCCGCAGTTCCAAGCTTTTCCAGCGCTTGCCTGATTGCAGAGCTGTTGCCGATTACACCACATCGTTTTACAGAAAAGTTTGAGGCAATAGATTCATGAAGATTACTGCGATACTTGAGAACCCGCTGCAAGGGCAGCATTATTTTTTTGGGAGAAAGGGGTTTCTGTAAATAATCCCATGCTCCACTGCGGATAGCCAACTCAGCCCCGTCAGGATCGCCGAGACCGGTAAGAATTATTACCTCGGGAGACGCTTCGTGTTCCCTGAGCTGCGGAAGTATATCCAATCCGTTACCGTCCGGAAGCCTGATATCCAAAAAAACAACATCAAACTCCCCGGTCGTATTTTTCTGGAGTCCATCCCTGATACACAATGCACACTCTGCTTCGTGTCCCATCTTACGTGCTAATTCCATAAGCGAGTTGCAGGCTAAGGGATCATCATCAATTACAAGAACCTTTGCCATATCATGCCTCCATTTTACCAAAACGGTTTTTATTTAAATCCAGGCTCTATGTATCTTCGAACAGCTAAAGCCAACTCCTTAAGACTTACAGGTTTCTTAAGATACTCCCTGATTCCTATGGATATTGCCGCACTCGAATCAAAAGAATCACTATATCCGCTGCACATAATTATGGGGATATCACTCTTTTCATCCAACACCTTTTCAGACAGCCGGGCTCCGTTAAGACCGGGCATATTGTAATCCGTGATGATCAGGTCAAAATTCTCCGGCTTCTGCATGAAAAGCCGATATGCTTTTTGACTGTCTGTTTCCGAACAGACCGTATATCCTAAGCCTGTCAAAAATTCCGAACAGGATAAAACCAGATCCTGCTCATCATCCACTAAAAGGATACTGCCCGTCCCTTTTCCTAGCTCCATGCCGTCCAGCAAGGGAGCTGAAACATTCTCTCCTTCCCGCTCGGCCGGCATTAAAATCCTGAAAACAGTCCCCTTGGCCGGGATACTTTCAACCACAACCGCCCCGCCCCAGGACTTTACAATCCCCTGAACCACGGCAAGTCCCAGTCCTGTTCCTTTGCCGGGACATTTTGTTGTAAAAAACGGATCAAAAATTCGTGCAAGTTCATCAGGCTGGATACCTTCCCCGGAATCACGAACCTCAAGGACAAGGTGCAACCCTTTCCGGGACAATCCTTCAATCTCATGCTCACTTTGAATATTCTTCGAAGTAACAGAAATCGACAGCAGCCCTCCCGAAACTTCCATGGCATGGGCAGCATTGGTACATAGGTTCATCAGGACCTGATGGACTTGAGTAGGATCTGCAAAAACAATGGGTTCCGGGTCCACAATGGAATAATTAATTTTTACAGAAGCAGACAGGGAAGCCTGCAGGAACCGGACTGTTTCCGCGACAATAGGACCCACCCTCAATGACCGGACTTCTTCATGCCCCTTTCTGGTGAAGGTTAAAATCTGACTTACCAGATCCCGCCCCCTATAAGCTGCAGCAAGCGAAGCATTCACCTTGGATTGAATTTCCGTACTGGCATCTGTGTGAAAAATTTCTATCAACTCACAGCTGGAAATAATTACCCCAAGAATATTGTTAAAGTCATGCGCGATCCCACCGGCAAGGTTCCCTAAGGCCTCCATACGCTGAACACTCTGAAGCTGAAGTTCCTTCTCATGCAGTGAAATTTCAGCCCGCTTACGCTGCAAGGCTTCTTCAAAAGCAAAAAGGACCTCAACCAGTAATGCAATTTCAGCGGAAATGTACATTCTGTTTTTCCGCATAACAGCAATAACCCGCATAGGAATTCCATCAATAACCTGAAGGGGAACAATTATCAGGTGGTTCGGATCACGGCCAGCCTCGGCAATTGATAAAAGAGCCACCTGCCCATTGGAAAGCATCTCAATCTGCTCCTGCCCCAACGCGATTCCCTTTCCCCTTAACTCGCTCCTCAAAGCAGAATTCCCTTCTCCTTCCGTATGCAGAAAAGGAACCAACTCTTTTCTTTCTATCTCTCCCCAAAAAGCCTGCTCACTATACGAAATCGACTTTGCCTCAACTAAACATTGAGTCATGACGTCCAGTTCAGTGCGGCATTCAAGTGATCCCAACAAAACCTTATTTATAGAAAAAAGAGCTGCAGTTCTCTGGTTAACCTGCTTCTTTAAACTTCTATTCCAGACCAAAACCAGAACAACTATCCCCAAGACTATCCCCAGAACAGACAAAAGACCCATCCAGAACTTCCAGTTAGTCCAGATGGGTCTATAATGTAGAGTCAGCCATTTTTCCTCAATAACCTGACGTTCATGAGGGAGTATCATTGCCAGTCCCTTGCGGAGTATCTGTCCAAGGACAGGCTTATCTTTAAGAGAAGCTATCCGCAGATCAATGCTATAATTAGTAATTCCTGCAATTCTCAGGTTGCTGATACGCGCATTGGCTATATAGCGAGAGGCCAGGGCCATATCACAAATCAAGGCATCCACATCTCCGACAGCTAAAGACCGTAATCCCCCGATATACCCCCCGCTCATTGGAACGATAGTATAATCACCGGGGTAATGCTTCAGAAGATAACTGTCGAATTCAGGTGATACAGTTACACCGATCCGCATACCTCCTAGTTTTTCAAGTGTTAACTCATCCTTGAATTCCTTGCGGGTAATTATCGCAGCAGGGACATTGACATAAGGCTGGGTGAAGTCGAGAAATTTCCTACGGTCATCGGTCATCTCAAGAGCTGCGATAACATCAACATCCCCCAGTTCAACCGCATGCAGCACTTCACCCCTGTTCCTGAACCTTACAGGAACAAAACCTAATCCTGTTTTCTCATTGACCAACCGAATATAGTCTGCGCTTAGTCCTTCATACTTGTCCTTGATGCCGTATTCTTCATACGGAGGGTAATGAAAAGAAACCCCAACTCGCATATCTCTGTTACGCGCAATCCACTCCTTTTCTTCTTCAGTGAGTGGATTCTGCACGTCAGAAGGAATACATGACGTAGCCATCAACAGGACTAGAGCCAACACAAACGCTATAAATATTCGATTCATCACTCAACTGGTTATTATTTCCCAAACGAACACTTGGGAAAGGTGCAATTAGTACAGCCCAGACACATACCGCCATCTCCCATTTCTGCAAGATCGGCCCTGGTAATATCAACCCCTGACAACAATCTGGGGAGCAGCAAGTCAAAACTTGTGCGCTTAAAAAACAAAGCACAGGCAGGAACACCAATCAAATTTGCATTGCCGATCTTTCCAAGCAAAGTCATTGCCCCTGGAAGGATCGGTGCGCCATAAATCAAATCACGCGCTCCCGCATCAACAAGACCATGTCGTGTAAGATCGTCAGGGTCAACCGAAAGGCCCGCTGTTGTAATGATCAAATCACATTCTGCTTCCTGCAGCTTCAGCGCTGCATTACAAATTGTATCTCGCTCATCCGGAGCAAAAACAACATCAACTACAGAACATTCAAAACCAGCCAACTTGGTACGCAAAGTTTCTTCAAAACGATCTTCAATGGTTCCATCAAAAACCTCATTGCCGGTAATCAAAATACCTACTTTAGCCTTTTTCATAGGCAGAATTTTAAAGATAGGCCCCTGATCCAGAACACGCATTGCCGCAGTAAAATCACTGCGCTGCATATAAAGCGGGATAGCTCTTGTTCCTGCAATCTCGGCCCCCTTGCGCACAACAGTCCACCCTTTTCTAGAAGCAGACATGACTCCGGGACTAAGGTTGAAAGCATTCAATCTACTACGATCAACAACCAGTAAACCATCGCTCTCGGCCTTAAGTGTTACCTTGCCTTCATGCGGCTCCCCTCCAATGGTGACGCCAGATCCAGACATCGCCTCAGCAAAAGCCTTTGCACATTCGTCTTCGTGCACCCAGTCCTCGCCAAGCTCATCCTCTTGAATAAAAATCCGGTTCTTCCCCATCTGCTGCAATCTGCACAAGTCACCAACATCGAAAGTATGCCCCCTGCGGAAAGCAGCTCCTTTATCCTCACCGGGAATAATCTGAGTCATGTCATGGGCTGCTTCTTTTCCGACAGCTTCTTCTGCATTCAAAATCTTAACCTGTTCCGGAACCGGATAGAGAACGCTCTCAGATACTGCTGTAGGCAAATATGGAGACTCACCTCTGCAGGATCGGCAAATCGTGCCATGAACAACCGGGTATGCCTCATTACATCTGGGGCAGATTGCAATATCTCCCTTGCTACGCTTAACGAGCTGACCCTCGGCAACATTTATTCTTTTAATGGAAAGGATATCCGGACCATAAACACCAATCTCATGCCTCAATAACTCTGAATCCTGATCCTTCTTGGGTTTAGCTTTTAAAAACCAGACACGAATTTCAGAATCTTCGGGAATCTTTTCGAGATCAAGCCACACCCGAACCCCTTCACCGGTGAACTTATCGTATAAGCTCATGCCGTAAATTCCAAAATTCATGACCCGCATCCAACCATTTCCAATGGTACAGGGAGTCAACATTTGAATAGCATCAGGAAGGCACCATGACGTTTCCGAAATAGCCTCGTATAGAACATCTTCCGGCATATACCGCAAAGCTTCGGTCACCATATACCCACCCACAAGAAGCCCCGGAGCCGGATAATTATGAAACAACCTAGCCATCTCAATAAATTCTTCAAAAGAGTACTTACCTATCGCCCTATACGCATCAGCTGTGGATAAATTCATTGTAGTCACGAAAAGTTCCCCCCTGGTTTAGTGTTTTGATCAAACTAAAGCAAAGATCAAACCAAACCTAAAAACCAAAATATCTCTTTAATTTCTGACACATAAGAAAAATCATCTCAACAAAAAAACACTTCTTTTCCAAAAAAAATGGAACCGCCCCTATCTGTTTTCTATGTTGCCTTCCAATTTTTATGGAAACTGATATCTCCTCGATTCTAACAATTAAGGAAAACTCAAAGCGCAGTTCACGCAGTCCTCGAAGCACACAATCCCCACTTATATTAGTGATAGCGAGTAAATAAAACACCGCAGATAAACTCACCAAGATCACCCTTCCACATCCAAATCAATTGGAAGATCTCCCGTTTTACTGGAGCATTCCACTTTTATTGTTTGTTTAACAAAAAGACACTCTCACCAAACACTTGATTTAATGAGAAAAAGAATTTCAAAAGCCATGGCACCCTACTTGCTTTGCCGACCTCAGGGCGAAACACCCTGAAAAAGGATAAGAGGAGATTATTAATGGCAAACAAACAAAAAGCAGGAAGACACAGACTTCGGTGGTTAAAAAAAGGATCAGTCTATGCACTGCTATGCATCTTTGTCGCCGTCGGAGCCGGAGCCGGGACAATAAAAAATGAAGGTGATGGTGATGGAAATGGATTGTGCTTGTCCTGCCACACTATGAAACAAACAGTCTTCCCTGAATTCAAAAAAACAAAGCATTTTTCCAACCCTTCCGGGGTCAGGGCGAAATGCTCATCCTGTCATGTTCCGCAGGCTGTCTTCCCTATGCTTAAACGAAAAGCAGCATCACTGACTGAAATTGTCAGCTGGATGAAGGGAACCATTGATACCCCTGAAAAATTTGAAAAAAACAGACTAAGACTGGCAAAAAATGTTTGGAAGGATTTCAAAGAAAACGATTCCCGTGAATGTAAAAACTGCCACCACGTGGAAGCATTTGATTTTGCCGCATTCAAAAAAGCTGATTCCGTAAAGACAATGAAGAAAGGCTTGGAAGAAGGCCAAACCTGCATCGACTGCCATAAAGGAATTGCCCATACAATGCCGGACCTCTCAGCAGGATTCCGAATGCTTTACGAAGAGATTAAGGAAGACGCCCAAAACGGGGACTTCAATGCCGAAGCAGTTTACCCCATAAGCATAACCTCCTGTTACATGGAAAAGGATGGCCCTAAAGCAGGACGGGTGCTTCCCCTCACCAAACTTGAAGTAATTGAAACATCCGGAGACTGGGCCAAAGTACGCATCCAAGGATGGCAGCAAGTCGGTGCTGAAAGGGTAATCTGCGAAAAAAGCGGTCGCCGCATATTCTCTGTTGCACTCAGCAAAAGCGCTCTGGACAAAGTAATAAGCGGTCCTCCCATAGTCGATACCGATACAGGCCTCTGCTGGAACACAGCCGAATTCGACTGCTGGATAAAAGGGGGCCAATTTCTTTCCGATATCAATCGGCTTAACGAATACGGCAGTGAACTTCATTCCGCAGCATGCGGGGGCTGCCACGCCCAGACTCCGGCTACCCACTTCACTGCAAACCAATGGATCGGCGGGATAAAATCCATGGGCAACCGCGTTTCCCTGAGCAAAAACAATGCGCGTTTCTTGCTGAAATATCTACAATTAAGGGCTTCAGACATTGTCGGACAATCCCACTCATAAATAAGGAAAGATCATGCAGAACGAAACCTTGAATCAAACTGAACACAGAATACTGCTTCTACGTTGGTTATCAACTTTGTTTATGCGCGAACTCACTCTCAAAGAAGTTGAAAACTACAAGAACAACGCTGGAAAAGAACTTCTTGAACAGTTTCAGGAGGCCTTCCCGGAAGCCATTGAACTGGAACAGATAAAACAACTGCTACATAACCGCCAACCGTCTGCTGATACGACTCTTGATTTCGCATCAGCATTTTCATGGCTGTTTCACGGCGTGGGAGGGCCTAAATCGGCCCCTCCACATCAACATGCATGGTCGGAAGCATCCGACGGAACTCAAATGCAGTGCATCGACCAATGCCTAAAACTCATGGCTGAATGCAAAATGGGCCTTGAGCCCTGCTGCACCGAACCTGCCGATCATGCAGCTATTCAGCTGGAATTTCTGGCATACCTTGAAGAAAATTCATACCTGAATCCTGACAAATCATGGGACGAATACCATGAAAAATTTATCAGGGATCACATCAATGTATGGTTCCCACAATTCCTAAACGCCTGTGAAAACAATGACCGTAGCAAATTTTACGCGTCCCTGGCCTCACTTACCCGAAGAATTCTACAACTACCGTTAACGCCCGACTGGACTTCCAATAATGCTGCTAAAGCCAGCTAAAAACAATAAAAGGAGGATGGTGTGACTAAATCAAAACAAACTAACCCCCAAGGACTCTCCCGGCGCAAATTTTTAGGATATGCTGCTGCCGGAGTAACCGCATCACTACTCGGACCTTCCATGTTGATCAGTTCAGCCTATGCTTCCGCCACGGGAGCAAACAGCGGATCGTGTGCGACTTTCTGGGGTATTTGCAAACTGCATGCTGAGAACGGCCGGATCATTAAAGCTGAACCCTTTGATAAGGACTGTTCTGTAAACGAAATGACGACCAACATGCCGGGATTTGTACACTCCCCTGCTCGCGTAAAGTATCCCATGGTCCGTAAGGATTTCCTGAAGAACGGACACAAATCCGACGCTTCAAAACGGGGAAAGGGAGAATTCGTTCGAGTCAGTTGGGATAAGGCCGCTGAATTGATCGCTCAAAACCTAAAGCGTATTCAAAAAGAGTACGGCCAGGACGCCGTGTATGCTACTCCAAGCGGCTGGTACATGCTTGGTAAAGTAAACAGTGCAGGAGCGTGCATGAACCGCCTCTCCAACATGATGGGGGGATTTGTGCGCGCCATGGGTGATTATTCCACTGGAGCATCTCAAGTTATCATGCCCCATGTTGTGGGCAACATGGAAGTATACAGCCAGCAGACCTCATGGCCAGTCATCGTCGAAAATTCTGATGTTGTTGTCATTTGGGGCGGTAACCCCATGAACACCCTGCGTATATCATGGCCTGCGCCAACGCATAAGGGAATTGAATATTTCAAGGAACTAAAAAAACGCGGCAAGCGCATGATCTTTATTGATCCTACCCGCAGTGAATCCATTCAGGAACTCGGAGGAGAATGGATCGCGCCCCGCCCCAACACGGATGTTGCCATGATGCTTGGCGTAGCTCATGTCATTCAAGATAAGGGCTTGACCGATAAAACTTTTATTGACGAATACACCACCGGATTTGATAAATTCCTGCCCTATCTTCTCGGTGAGTCAGACGGCATCCCTAAAACACCTGAGTGGGCTGAATCTGTATGTGGAGTTCCGGCAAAAACCATCCGTGAACTAGCAGAAACCATTTCTAAAAACAGATCAATACTAATGAGCGGCTGGGGAATCCAACGGGCTGACCACGGTGAACAGCCACACTGGATGCTGGTAACTCTGGCATGCATGCTGGGTCAAATTGGCCTGCCCGGCGGCGGATTCAGCATTGGACACACATACTCCAGTCAGGGCACCCCGTTTGCAAATGCCCCGGGCGTACCAGGCATGTCAGGCGGCAAAACTCCCAAAGGAGCCCCCGCTCCGATACCGACAGCACGCAATATTGATATGCTGCTCAATCCTGGTAAAACCATTGATTACAATGGACGCAAGATCACCTATCCTGACATCAAAATGGTATACAACGGATATGGAAACTCCCATACCCGCCAACCGCAACGTGAATCCGCTGTTCGCGCATGGCAAAAGCCTGAATGCATCGTAGTCCACGAAATGTTTTGGACCCCCACAGCACGTATGGCCGACATCGTGTTGCCCATCTCCACCCCGGCAGAATACGCTGACATAACCACCAGCGAAGACGGCCGTTTCCTGATCCCTCTCAAACCCGCCATTGAACCGTTATATGAATCAAAGCCAACTTATGAAGCATTTGCCTTTGTGGCTGAAAAACTCGGTATCGGAAGCAAGTTCACAGAAGGAAAAACGGGAATGCAATGGCTCGAATCCTTTTACAATCAGGCCGCCGCAGATGGAAAACGTAAAGGGATAAGCATGCCTCCCTTTAAAGAATTCTGGGACAAAGGCGAAATCCTAGAATTTAAAGTTCCAGAATCAGCCAAAGACTGGGTTCGTTACAGCGATTTTCGTGAAGATCCGTTACTTGAACCGCTCGGAACTCCCTCCGGAAAAATCGAAATATTCTCAAGGACTATTAAAAAGATGGGTTACGATGACTGCAAAGCGCACCCATCATGGATTGAACCGGCCGAATGGCTTGGATGCAAAAAAGCCAAGACTTACCCGTTACATCTGCTGACTTCGCACCCGCGGCATCGGCTGCACTCCCAGAACAACCATGTAAAGGAATTGCGCAAACTCTACACGATCCAAGGCCGTGAACCGATGTGGATCAACAAAATTGACGCAGAGAAACGCGGCATTAAAAACGGCGATGTCGTACGCGTCTTCAACGATCGTGGACAAGTTTTGGCTGGAGCACTGGTAACGGATAACATTCGCCAAGGTGTTGTGCGCCTATGCGAAGGAGGATGGTATGATCCTGTAGAACCCGGCAACCCGAAATCCCTGTGCGCATACGGCAGTGCCAACGTCCTCACTTTGGATAAGGGAAGTTCAAAGTTGGCGCAAGCCGTAGTCGCAAATACCAGTTTGGTTCAAATAGAACCATATAAAGGAAAATTGCCTGAAATCAGCGTATTCGAAGCACCAAAAACTAAAAAATAACCGCCACTCCACTTCCGCTGGTTTCACGTCAGACCCGCCCCGTTCCTCCACGGGCGGGTCTTATGTTTCATTACTCTAGTAAAGCAGACATCTAATACAAAACTCATACATTCTGTGACAATTCTAAACAGTGCTCACAATTATTTGCAAACTTTCTTATAATAATAGAAAAAAACACTCATGAGAATACTTTAGTGCAATAGGAAAACAGACTTCTTTACTACAGTATAAAACTCAAAGTCTATACCTAAAAGAAGAAAATAACGTAACCAAAATCAAGGAGAAGCAAAAAACACAGATACGACAAAAATGTCATACATACAATAATGAAATAGTATTCATGTCGACAATACAACAAATAAACATGACACAAGCAACTAATACTTAATAAGGGGTGGTTCAAAATGAAGTTGAGTATTAAAAACAAACTGATTGTATTGGTTCTAATTTCAGTCCTCGTATCAATCGGGGGGTTGTCTGGGATAGTATATTTCAAAACAATTGAGATGGCCGAAAGCTCTTTTGCAGATTCGTCTTTGAGTGAATTAAAACAGGTTAATAATTTCATTTCAGAGTATATGAAGCAAACACAAATGAATGCAAAGTTTCTAGCTATTGATAGTTCGATTACTGCTTCGTATGGAAAGAATCCTAACCTAACTCTGGATAAATCCATTGATTATATTTCTCGTGATATGTTGAGTGAAGAGGGACTCATAATTCACGATTTGTTTGCGAGTGTGGCAAAAAGTCACCCAGCATACAGCTATGTATACGTAGGGATGGATAACGGCGGATACAATATGTACCCTGAAGGCTCCATGCCCAAAGGATACGACCCTCGAGCTCGGCCTTGGTACGAAGAGGCTATGAGATCTTCTGACGAAATGCACGTCAGCAAAGCATACCGCGCAACTACCGGAACCCCGGTGAGCACAATCACCTCTAAAATCAGAAAAAATGGGCAGGTTATCGGCTTAGCCGCTATTGACATCAACCTTGCGACACTCACAAACGTAATCACGGATATCAAGTTCGGCAAAACCGGCTATGTTATGCTGCTGGAAGCAGACAACACAATTCTTTCAGATCCGGTCCATGATAAATATCTGTTCAAACAAGCAGACAGGGTTGAAAGCCCAGGGCTGGATATTTTGTCCAAACTCGAAAACGGCGTAGAAGTAATACACTTAGATGGAACTGAAAAATTTGCACGAGTCTATACTTCACCTGAACTTGGCTGGAAGCTCATTCTTATGGTTGATAAGACTGAGATTCTCGAGGACGTTCACGATACTCTTTTTGACATTGCAATCATCGGACTGATCATTGCCTTAGCTCTAGGGTTTGCAGGATGGATTATTGCCAGATCCATAGTCATTCCTATTCATCTTCTGGTTTCTGCAGCCCAATCCGTATCCAAAGGCGAGTTTGATGCAATTCCCGAAAGCTCAAAATTCAACGGAGAGTTGCTGACACTACAACAAGCATTGAAAAATATGGTTGCGGAACTTAGCCAGCTGATCCAGGTTTCAGAAGAGAAAGGACTTGAAGCTGAAGAGCAAACCCGCCTTGCCAAAGAAGCCCTGTCTCAAGCAGAAGAGGCAAGAAAAAAGGCTGAAGAAGCTAAGCGCGAAGGTATGTTGCAAGCTGCCCACCATCTTGAAGAGATAGTTGGACAAGTTACCAGTTCATCGACGGAACTTTCTTCGCAAATTGGTGAGTCAAGATCTGGAGCAGAGTTACAACTTGCTAGAACCACTGAGGCATCAACTGCAATGGAACAGATGAATTCTTCCGTCTACGAAGTGGCTCAAAATGCTTCTAAAGCAGCAGAAAGCGCAGATGAAGCAAAGATACAGGCTGAAAACGGTGGACGCATTGTAAATAATGTCATTCAAAGCATTGTAGATGTTCACTCGGCAGCAGAAGAAATGTCCGGAGGACTGGAAGATCTGGGCAAAAGAGCTGCAGGCATTGGAAATGTCATGAACGTTATCACCGATATTGCAGACCAGACAAACTTATTAGCTCTAAATGCCGCCATTGAAGCAGCACGTGCAGGCGAAGCTGGCCGTGGATTTGCTGTTGTTGCAGACGAAGTCCGTAAACTTGCTGAAAAAACAATGGATGCCACCAGTGAGGTCGGCGAGACAGTTTCCGCAATTCAATCTGGCACCCAAAACAGCATCAACGATATGGAAAGAGCTTCGGAGATGGTGCAGAATAGCAATAGATATGCAACAGAAGCAGGAGATTCCCTTTCTTCGATTGTTGGAATTGTAGAGTCTACTGCAGATCAGGTTCGCGCAATAGCCACAGCATCTGAAGAGCAGTCAGCAGCGTCTGAGGAAATCAACCGAAACACTGAAGAGGTGAATCGGATTGCCTCACAAACATCTCAAGCAATGGAAGAGTCTACACTTGCTGTTGATGAACTCTCACATTTATCTGAAGAACTACAAAGTGTTATCAATGGATTGAAAAACGTTTAACATTAGCTAAATAAACATTCGTAGCCGCTTCCAGTTGTGGAAGCGGCTTTTAAACCACATCAAGCTACCTAGCCGAGTAAGTTGTTATCTCTCAGTCAAAAACTAAATTTTGCCCTCTCCCCTACTCACCTTTTTTACTATCCTAATTTTTCAAGCCTGTTCGAGAGAACAGGCTTTTTTTGTGACTTCTAAAGGGTTCCTGCCTTTCCGCACTAACTGAAAACGACGCTGGATCATGCCAACTTGATCCAGACGACGCTGAAGGTTGCAGCTCAAACCACCGGAAGGTTTCTTCAGATATTTCAGCCTAAATATAATCGTATCCGTAGAACACGAACGATAATAATCTTGAAACAACATAGTCCATAGACACTTCAGTAAAAACAACAATAGGGTCTGTTTTGTACCACATTTGTACGCAAATTTTCGGACAGTTTGCGGACAGGGAGATTACTTCCATATAAATCGATTTCAAATCATTAAACTACTGCTCACACTAGGTCATCCCCCACCTTGAACTCGTCCAAATTCAAAATTCTGTCTGAAACCTTGCGAGCCATAAGCAAATCGTGAGTTATAAGCAGCATGGACATTCCGGTCTTCTCCTGAGTATCCAGCAAAAGCCTTAGAATCTTGGCCTGAGTGCTGATATCCAGCGCGGACGTAGGCTCATCAAGAATCATGACCCGCGGTTTACGAACCAAAGCCCGGGCCAGAGTAACACGTTGTAACTCCCCTCCGCTGAGACTATGGGCCATTTTTCCCGCGGCCGCAGGGGACAGCTGGACCATTTCGAGCATTTTACTCACCTCTTCCACTCTTTCGCTTTCACTATACTCTGTTTCCAAAAGAAGCGGCTCCTCAACCGCTTCACGAACCGTAAAATGCGGGGCCACAGATGCTCTCGGATGTTGCGCCAGATATGATACTTTTGATCGGAAATCTTTGCTTTTGGCAGAGACAGATTTACCTTCGAAATGAATATCTCCACCACTTAATTTTTCAAGTCCCATAAGAGTGTGAGCCAGTGTGGTTTTCCCGCAACCGCTTGTCCCCACAAGGGCAAGGGTTTCTCCTTCCAAAAGGTTGAAACTAAGTTCATTCAAAAGCGAAGTTTCGTGCCTTTGGATACACAAACCTTTGCATTCAATGACCCGGATAATCCCTCCACGATGACAGGCAACTGAATGCTCTTCAGTTCCGGCAAGACTGGGCGGGGTTATTCTGCACTTTTCGGTTCGCTGGGTGCAGCGGCAGTAAAAGGAACATCCTCTATCTTCCAAGGTGGTCTTATCCGGTATACCCTGCAAATCCTTAATCCGGTCCGGGGTTATTGCCGTGCGTAACAACCCTCTACCGTATGGGTGGCGGGGTTGCTCAAGAACCTTTTCAGTTCTTCCTCGCTCAACGATACGCCCTCCGTAAAGTATGGCTGTCCAAGGGCAGAGCTGCAGGGCCACCTCACGATCATGGGTAATGATCATTATGTACTTGTTTGGAGCTATGCGCTTAACAAGCTCAAGAAATCCATCCCTTGAATTACCGTCCAGAGCGGCGGTCGGTTCATCTAAAATGAGGCAATCCGGGTCATTGACCAGCACTGAAGCCAGCAGTGCCCGCTTGAGCTGTCCCCCGCTGAGTTTTCGGGGATAAGCATTCTCCAAATCAGGGTCAAGGCCTACTGATTCAAGCCTTTTTCTGGCCTGCTTCCAGCGCTCGGTTCCATAGCGGCCCTTTGATCCTGGTGTTTCCGTTATCTGGGAACCAATGGTGCAGAAAGGGTTAAATGCGTCATCAACGTCCTGATGGAGCATAGCGCATTTTCTGCCCCGATATCCTGAGTCCTCCGTGATCTTTCCCAGTTCATACCCTGATCCGTTTAAGAGAACTTCCCCGGTAGTCACTCCGGGAGTCATACCTAGAACAGCCAGTCCGAGAGATGTCTTACCGGCCCCGGATTCACCGAGAATAGCCAGAGGTTCCCCTTTTTTAAGTGTCAGGTTAATTCCCTTCAGTGCACTCTTGCCGTTGTATGAAATGCTCAGTTTTTTTATTATCATGATTATTTATCTTTGGTTTCGCGAGATATTCCCCAACATTAAAAATTAGCAGCAGATACAACGACAGGCTGACAATTGGCGGCAACATCAGCCAGTACCACGCATTAGTATGTATATATTCAAAACCCTCCTGCATAATTCCACCCCAGGACGGAGTAAGAGGGTTTACAAACCCCAGAAAGGCCAACCCTGCGTGCTTAAGAGTCGCACGACGCGTCGAGGCTACTGTCCGGGCTGAAGCAAGCCGCAGTATCGCCGGAGCGATATGCTTGGAGAAGATATGCATATGCCCACCGTTGAAAAGTCGAGCCGCGTACACAGAGTCGCGGGCCAACTCGCTGCGGATTGCCACTGCAAAAATACGAATTTCTCCAGCCCACGAAGTGACCACAAGGATGAAGATAAGCCCCAACGGGCCGGGCCTTAAAAAAGTTGCCAACAAAAGCAAAAGCGCCGTTTCCGGCAAGGCAATCAGAATATCCACCAGCAGCATGATGAAGCACTGCACTCGGGATGAAGTGACTTCTGTCAGATAAGCCGTCATAATCACCAACACAACGGTGATAATCCCGGCACTTAACCCCACCCCGATGGTTGCGATTGCGCCCAGAGCAAGTAGGCTCAGAGTATCCATGCCTGTTGCCGTGGTTCCAAGCCAGTGTGCTGCTGACGGCTGAGCAAGTATGTCGGTAGACACATGTACATTCGGCAAGGGAATAAATAGAATAGAGAATGTCACGCCCAGTATAGCCAAAAGAGATATCAGCTGTTTCATGAACTTATCCTATGCAACAGACTGTCATTGACCAGATCAGCCATGAAGTTGAATAAAAGGGTACAACTACCGATGGTCAGCATCACTCCTTGAACGGTCGGGTAATCGTGAGTTTGCAGACTTTCAAAAACCAAAAGTCCCAGCCCCGGGTAGGTAAAAACGATTTCCACAAACATGGCCCCGCCCATGAGCGCAGCCACGCTTTTACCGACTCTGGCAAAGACAGCCGGAGTAATGCAGAGCAGCAGGTGCTTATATTTGATGGTTCGGGGATGAATGCCTTTAGCCAGAAAAACGCTGACAAATGGTTTACCCTTCCAGCGTAAAGCTTCGGCCCGCAGCAGCAGGAACTGGTTTGGAACTTCGTGAAGCATCAGACTCGCTACAGGCAAAACAGCGTGCCAAGCCAGATCGGCAAGCCTACCGCAAGCAGTCTGGGGCAGAAAAATTGAGCAGCCCCCTGAGAGCGGGAAGAAATCAAACGTTATGGCGAATGTCCTCAAAAGCAACATGGCCAGAATAAACGGAGGGATACAGTTCAAAATCATAAAAAAACTGATCGTTCCCCGGTCAAACCTTCCCCCTTCATCCCAGGCTCCCCGCAAACTAGCAAAAGCGGCTAGCAAGGTGGAGAAAATCAGGGTCAGCCCAGTCAGTGCCATGGTCCAAGGCGCAAAATCCAATATCAAATCAAGAACCTGTCGGCCATGATGGTAGGAATAGCCGAAATCCAGACAAACGACTCCGGCAATATATTTAATAAATTGCTCCCCTAGAGGAGCATTCAAATGCATCTTGACAATCAAGGCCTCCCTCGCTGCGGGAGTAAAATCCGTAACCGCCTCTTCTCCATAAAAGACCAGCAAAGGGTCCCCCGGCAACAGACGTGGCAGCATGAAATTCACCAGCAAAAGAAGAATAAAGGCAGCGGCAAACTTAAGAGTCTGCCGCCACTTGGAATTATTGGACATAAACACTACTCTATGAAAATGAGCTTGTTAAGCGGCAGCGGAACACCATGCCCAATACCGCCTTTGGTAAACCAGACCTTTGTCCGCCCGTTAGCTGCTGCAAACCAAATGGGTGTATAGAGCTGATAAGCGGGAAGCTCGCGAGCATAAATTTTCTGCGCATCTTTAACCATGGGCAAACGTTCATCATCGGAAACGGCCTCAGCCTGAGCTTCAAGAAGCCTAACCAACTCGGAATCAGCGGTAAAACGATCACTGTACGGATTGTTACCGATAACAACATTGGCGTAATTCTGGGGATCTCCTAAAGCCGAGCGCGATGCCAGAGCCATATCAAAATCCATACTCTTGAGCCTGCTTTTAAAAACATTGGGAGCGGCAGAAGTCACATCCACAACAATCCCCAACCCGGCAAGCTGACTTGCGATGACCTTAGCCGCACCCATATGTTTTTTCTCGGTCAACAACCGAAGATGAACAGCCTTGCCGTCTTGCGCTACTTTACCATCAGGACCCGCACCCCAGCCCATTTTGCTGAATTGCTCTAAAGCCTTGTCCTGTGAATAGGGATATCTTTGAACATCACTTTCTTTCCAATTGCTGGAATACGGCATACCGCCCGGCTCATTGGGCAAGGCTGCTCCTTTAGCGGCAATAGCGGCAAGTTTCTTCGCGTCCAGCGCAAAAGCCACCCCTTTGCGGGCGTGGAGATCTTTAAAAAGTGGTTTCTTATGATTAAAAAGAAGTCTGACCGGATGACCTGAATCGGTCTCGAGTATCTGGAGTCCAATTCCATTCAACGACGCGACTTGAGACTTCGGAACCTTGCGCATCATGTCGATCTTCCCTTGCATGAGTGCCTTCACAGCCGCTCCGGGAGACATCTTCAGAAAAAGAATTGAGGAAAACAGAGGTTTTCCGGCATAATAATCAGGATTGGCCGTAAACACATACCGTTTGTGAGTCTTGCTATATTCCTGAAGTTTATACGGCCCTGAACCTATGGCTGCTTTTAGGGAGGAAAATTTCGTTTCATCAAGGTTCTTATATATGTGCTCAGGAAGAACGGGCATGCTTCCGGCCACAAAAGCAATAAAAGGAGCAAACGGATGTTTGAGCTTAATCATGACTGTGCGTTCGTCTACAGCTTTTGCTGACTCAATGACGTCAAGCTTTGCAAAGGGATACGATCTGGCATTCAGATAATTTATGGAAAAGACCACATCATTTGCCGTGACCGGACGGCCATCGTGCCATTTGGCTTTGTTATTCAACGAAAATCGCCAGTTTGTTCCATCGCCACTTTCCTCCCATGCTTCAGCAAGAGCTGGAATAAATTCCCCTGATTGTTTTTTCCAGACAAGGGTATCAAAAATAAGACTGGTCAGAGCATACCCAGGTCCTTTTTTGATGTGTGCCAAAGGAGCTGGGAAACCCCAATCGCCGCGAGGTCCGGCAATGACATATGGCTTTTGACTTGCCGAAAAGGCAGGTAGCGCTGAGACCTGAATCAAAACTAAAACCAAAGCTAATAAAGCTAGTATTATTCGTTTCATTTTTTCTCCTAATTTAATATTCAAAAGAATATTTGATTAATATTGAAAGCAATTTTCATTGTCAAGAGATTAGCCGTAACAGTTGCGACAGTCTGTTATGCCGTGTATGTAGCTTCACATGTCACGGCTTAATGAAAAAAAAAGACTTAACGATGTTTTTGCTTTGGTCGCTAAAGGCCTAGCCAATGCCAACCGTCTGGCACTCCTCGAGCTTCTGGCTCAAGGTGAGCGAGACGTGGAATCACTGGCAAAACACAGCAGCCTTTCCGTTTCCAATGCCTCACACCATCTTAAATTATTGCGCCAATGCGGTCTGATCAGCAGACGGCGTGAGGGACAATATGCATTCTACAGTCTGGCCGATGACAGCGTGGTAACAATGATCGACATCCTGCACCGCGTTGCTGTAGACAATCTGCCGGAACTGGACCGGATTCTGGCAGACCGCTTCCCCCCTGATGAACAGGTTGAAGAAATCACTCCCGATGATGCGGAGGACCTTTGCGCTCAAGAACAATGCTTGATCCTCGATATGAGACCGATCTCTGAGTACAGTGCAGGACATGTTCCCGGGGCCGTTCATATGGAAAAGGAAGCCCTCGAAGATTTTCCCTCAGCCGACAGCAATTCCCAATGCATTGTCTACTGCCGCGGACGCTACTGTCTCATTCCGCTCATGGCAGCGCGCGTCCTCGGTCCTAAAGGATATCAGGTAAAACGTCTGGCCGGTGGATTTCCCGCCTGGCGCGTTGCAGGCAAGCAGGTTGAGTCCATCAAGTCCTAAACGCTGCATCTCAATAAGACCTTCCCTGCTCTTTCTTTCCGCCAATTTAAAAGCCGATCAATTTCCACCAAAACAAATCAAGTGGAAATAGGATCACAATGGTCAGCAGAGCCATTCCCATGCAGGCAACCGCCAACTTGCGGTAAGCCATGCCGCTGTAGTGCATGGCCACAATAAGAGGTGGAGCCTGATAGGGCAGAAGGATAGTTGAAAAGGCTGGAACCAGCAGCATAAGCATTGACTTGAGCGGAATATCTGCCGCCCTGGATAACTCCCCTGCAAGTGGCACAAACATTGATGGAATGCCGGGCAAAGATGTCAGCAATCCGGTTCCGGTGGTGATGCCCAGCAGGGCTGGAACCCCATACTTCTGCAAAGGAATCTGAGCTATAATATTACTTGTAAGGTACTCCCCAAGACCGGAAACCCGCATAACCTCCCCAACACTGATGGCGCAGGCTATAAAGAGCAAAGTTTCAATCTTAATATCCGCCAGCAATTTTTGACCAAAATACTTAGGCTCAACCAGCAGCACCAAGGCAGCCCCCAACCCGATCCACCCCGGGGAAATGGAATGTAACGAATCAAGCATCCAGCAGCAAAGCGCCGCCCCCAAAACAAGCAGAGCTATTTTCTGTTCAGTTTTCCACGGCACCCGTTCCTCTTCGTACTGGGAAAAAACTATTTGTGCCGGAAACATCCAAGTCAAAAAACACCAGAGCAATAATCCCTTTACCAATCCCAGCACAGGGAAATGCAGTAACAGGTATTCCATGTACCCGATATGAATTCCGTATACTGATTCAGCCGCCCCGGAGAGGATTATATTCGGGAGGTTGGCAGGAAGAATTGCGAATGCAGGTAAATACGTGCCAAACACCCCTGCCAGCAAAATACCTGCGTAACCATTATCCTCTTTGCTGAATCTGTATCTTTCGGCGAGACCAGTCAGAATAGGAAGCAAAATCATTATTCGTCCCAGAGCTGAAGGGACCAGAAACGCAAAAAGAGTTGATGCTACAATGATCCGAGCCAAGACCGCAGCATAATTTGCTCCTCTTTTCGGGCTTAACAATGAAGCCAGATGATTGCTGAGTCCTGAACTTGCGATCGCTTTGCCAAGAACAAGCCCAGAAAAGACCAACCAGAATGCCGGGCTGGAAAAACCCACAAATACATGCTTTGCTGTAACGGCCCCGCTTCCAGCCAAGATCAGGAAAAACAAGACAGCTGCTACCCCTTCGGAGACCAAACGGAATCCCCAGCAACAGACAAGAAGAACAACTGCTGCTGCGGTTACCCTAAGTTCGTATCCCTGACCGTCAGTGATCAGAATTGATATGAAAACACACGTAACAGCAGCTACAGCCGGGATTAATTTCCTTAAAACAGACGGCATTTACAGCTCCCTTTAGACATCTAAGCAAACTATGTTCAAATATTCAAAAGAACGTTTGAATAACTAAAAACCAAAACTACTATTGTCAATAAATTTGGCAAATAACTTTAAGTTGGATTCAAAAAATAAAGCCCGTAATATGCTAACGCATTACGAGGCTATACTTTTTCACATAATTAATGACCGGAGATGAGCCGACGGCCTGCTGTTAGATATGTTTTTAAATATTTGACGGGTTGTTATTAACTCTCAATTCTCCCCCAAACAAATGACATTGACACTCATTCTCTACTGAACTATTTGAACAGAAATTCAACCAAACAAAAGTGGAGGCTCTTCCGTGGAATCAGCTATAACCACAACCGAAATCTCTCAGCAACACAAAGCACTTAAGATTTCAGCCGAAAGTGGAATTCTAGGTTCAAGATGTTTCCAGAACATTTTGCTCCGCCCCGGCTTGACTCTTACTATTGCTAAAACCACTCCCCAACTAAACCTTGTAGCCCGCTTTGACAGAAACGAAGCCCCTATACAATTTGGTTTTACATATTCTGGAAAAAATAGATGCTCTTTTTCAAGTGGGGCACTGCGCAACCAAGTAGACGAGATGCAGAGTGGATCAAACGGCATATTCTATCTGCCAAAATCCCGTGGGATAATTGAGCGGCCTAAAGACCAAACATCTTGTGTATTAGGCATAATTGTCTCTCAACAATTTCTCCGTAAATATTTTATGGACAATATGAACGAGCTGCCTCGAGATTTTCAGAAAACTCTTAATAATTGCAAAACCAAACCTATCCACTGGTTTGGGCCTCGTAATCCAGCCAAGCAGCATCTTTTAACTCAAATTATCCAGTGCCAATATGAAGGTGGATTGCGCAAACTTTTTCTGGAAAGCAAGGTCATGGATCTGCTGTCCATACAGCTTCATGATTATATCAAATCTGAAACAAACACCCACCCTGCATCGCAGCCCTTACGCCCGGACGATGTCGAACGAATTCGTGAAGCAAGCAATTTTCTTATCAGCGATTTGGAAAATCCGCCAAGCCTGCGTGAACTTGCAATTCATGTCGGTATTAATGAAAGAAAATTAAAAAACGGATTTAGGCAGGTCTATGACACCTCTGTTTTCGGCTATTTCAGAGAATTCAGAATGCAAAAGGCGTATGAACTTCTACAACAAGGAAATCAAAACGTTACTGAAGTCGCATATGTTATAGGCTACCAGAATTTAAGTCATTTCAGCAATGCGTTTAGAAAAAGATTTGGGCTTCTGCCAAAACACTTTCAGACAAATCAGCGACTTTTACAGCCCTCCCTGAACAAATAGTCCTTGCAGCGTTAATTTTTGCCCTAGCACGATTAGTCACGCTTATTGCGCGAGTGTATTGACCATGAATATCAAATTCAATTAACTAAAATTCAAAGGGTCAAACACAATGAAACAAACTAAACTTGCTTTTTTAATATTCATAATCTTTTTATTCAGTTCTTCAATTGCCCTGGCTGAAGACAATTATCCTCAAGGCAATCAGACATCTGTCACTATGGAACCGGTAATGGTGTATGCGACTAAACGTGAAGGCACTGCAAAAGAATTTGCGGGCAATATTTCAGTACTGGACGATATCTTTATTGAAACACGCGGAATCGATAATCTTGAAGACCTGACCCGTTACGCCCCAAACATCTATATCAAAGATACCAGCTCCGGCGGATCAATTATCTGCCGCGGTATTTCCACTATTGATACATCTTTGTTCAGCCCTATGGGACTATATGTCGACGATGTGGCATATCCCCTTGGCTACATGAGTAACCAGAATTTATTTGACGTTGAGCGTGTCGAGGTTCTGCGTGGGCCGCAGGGGACACTGTACGGTAAGAATAGTGAATCAGGAGTTATCAATATAGTCATGAAGCAGCCGGACAATGAGCAGCGCAACAGGATGCAGCTGGAAGTCGGCAACTACTACACCGCGAGGCTGGGAATCAGTTCCAGCGGTCCTATCACTGAAGATAAACTCTACTACGGCCTTAGCATGCAGGGGCTGACAACTGATGGATACAACACCAATATCCTGACAAATGATGACGATGTATATGGTAAAGAGAACTTCAATGGACGCGGTACGATTCGTTGGACCCCGGATGATGCGTGGGACATTACCTTCAACTTAGACGGTGCGTTGCGTAATCTTGGTATCAGCGCTCTGCGCTACATTGACGGACCGAGTGCGACTGACCGCAACAAGGTTACGAGCAATGAAAACGACAAAGCAACAGAAGAAGAAATCGGCCAGTCAATAAAAGTTAAGCATACATGGTCGACAATGGAACTGACTTCCATCACCAGTCACCGTACTTTCGACCGTGTACATCATCATGATTCAGACAGGACCGCCAAGCCCATTTCCTATTCGGACCTCAACATGGATATGGAGAGTTGGAACCAAGAGTTCCGCCTTGCTTCAAAAGGAAAAAGCAACCTTACTTGGTTATTGGGCTTTAATGGAAACTACGAGAATATTAATGCCGGTATTGATTTTACCAATGTAAAGCCAGCTAGAAGCTCTAAACGCTCCGGCAATAGTAAATCGACATCTGGTGCTTTATTCGGGCAAGCTACTTATGAAATACTGGAAGGGCTGCGCCTTACCGGTGGAACACGCCTGGATATTTCCCATAACACAGGTAAACAAACCTATACTCCCAGTACTGGGGCCACTTCCTATAAAAAGTCTATTAATGACACAGAATTCCTCCCAATGGGTTCTCTCGCATATGACTTTAATCCCAATATCACAGCCTATACCACTGTTTCTACAGGCTTCTTAGCTGGAGGATTCAACTTTTATTCAGCCACAGATGCTGACAGCTTTGCCTATAACGCAGAACACACCCTCAACTACGAGGCTGGAATCAAAACCAACTGGTTTGATAACATACTGACCTTCAATCTCACTGCTTTTTATACTGATGTTACCGACAAACAAGTTAGAGAATCCGTAGCCGGCGGAGGCGTAGGAGCTTGGAAATTTAGCAATGCAGCTTCCGCGCACACCCAAGGGATAGAAGTGGAAAGTAGCTATAGCCCAATTCCCGAGCTGCAATTTATTGCCGGCTTTGGATACGCAGACTCTGAAATTGACAATTGGACGACTACAGCGGGCGGAACAACTATTGACTACAGTGGTAAAAAGCTGCCTTGGGCTCCTGAATACACATATAATCTGGGTGTCCAGTACAACCATGAAAGCGGAATTTTTGTAATTGCAGACCTATTAGGTACCGGAGAGCAGTATTTTGATGCAGCCAATGAACTTAAGGGGGATGCATATGAGACCGTAAACCTCCGTCTGGGATATACAATTGGCGACTTAGAATTATCCGTATGGTCTGAAAATATTTTCGATACGGCCTATTCGGTAAAAAAAGTCGCTACTGCGTCCGGTTCGACATTGGCTGAAGACGGTGCTCCCATGACCTACGGATTCACTCTAAACTGGAATTTCTAAAAATGACACAACAACTAAATACACTTATGCCCTCACAGGATTTGGATTTCCTTTTTGAATTAATGGTTGGCCCGACACGTATGGCTGTACTTGAAACTGCCATAAAGATGAAACTGCCGGACATTTTGGAAACAACACAAGATCCAAAAGGCATTGCTGAAATTCTAAAAATCAAAGCAAGTGAGTCCAATCTTATATACTTTCTCGACGCCATGACTGCCTTGGGTTTTGCTGACAAGGAAGATGGAACTTATACTAACACTCCTTTTTCAAAATCCTACCTGCTGACAACAAGTCCGACTTATCTCGGTGGCATGGTTAATAATATATCTCAGATGCAGCATCGCAATCTTTTCCGTATTCCCGAATTAATCCTACAAGGACCACCAAAAGTGGAAGATAGAAATCTATTGAACAGAGAAGAAAAGTGGAAAGAATCAGCACGACATTTAGCCAACTACCAAAAGGCAGGCATGGCAAAACGCATAGATTCTCTTATTTCTTCTTTACCGGAATACTCAAACATACAGCGCATGCTGGATCTGGGATGCGGCCCCGGTATCATGTGCATAGAAGTGGTTTCCAATCATCCGAGTATGGAAGGATTTTTATGCGATATGCCCCCTCTTATAGAAGTTGCACAGGAAGAAATTGCTTCCGCTGGGCTCGAATCTCGTATGAACACGATTGCCGGAGATTATAATGAGGTTGATTTCGGACAAGATTACGACCTGATATGGACCAGCCAGACTCTTTATTTTGTTAAGGATTTCAGTTCCATGTTCTCCCGCATACACGATGCTCTTAATCCCGGAGGACTGTTTATCAGCCTACATGAAGGGCTGACCTGTGAACGAACTCAGCCATCAGACATGGTTTTGTCCCGCCTTTCGCTGGCCTTAGAAGGACAGGATGTTTCCTTTGAGCAGGGAGAAATAGCCTCTTATCTTCATGAAGCCGGTTTTTCCACAATAGAAATCAGAATCATGACTTTGCCTTTTGGCCCGTCAGAACTGATAATTGCCCGCAAAAGTAGATAACATTATGAAAAAAATATTTTTAATCGCATTATTACTAGCCCTTGCATGCCCAGCGCAGTGCAAGGAACGCCCTACTATTGTTCTTTCAGGTCCCCCCATTGCTGAAAGTGTTCCCCTAATCGCTATGACTCAGGAAGCACAGGCTTGGAACCAGCATTTTAATGTGAAATTCATTCCCTGGCATTCACCGGACATGCTCCGGGCCATGATCGTTGGTGGGCAGATTGATGCAGCTATCATAACTACAGCTGCAGCTGCCACTTTGCTCAATAAAGGGATTAATGTACGCATCGCCCAGCTTTATGAATCCCCGGTCTGGATTGTATCAAACAGACCGGGTCCGGATACATTGGAGTCACTTAAGGGAACACTTCTTTTCCCATTTGGACCGGGAGAAATGCCGGAACTATTCTTTAAAGCGACATTGGGGGATAAGCCAAACGGAATATCCATCAGACATACAAGCGGAGCTTTGGAAGCGGTTAATCTTTTACTGGCGGGTAAGGGAGACCACGCAATGCTAAGTGAACCTACTGTATCTGTCGCCATACTGCGCTCTCAGGAAAAACACGCCAATGGCTCGCCTCTGCTGGTCAGAAGGATAAGCATGAGTAAAACTTGGATGAAAAGTTTTCCCGGCCATCGTCTTGCTGCAACAAGTATGACTTTCTTCGGAGAGAAGGCTGAGAGCTCGGATCTGATACAAACTTTCCGCAAGGCCCACATGCAAGCATATGAGTGGGTACAGAAAAACCCTTCCAAAGCATTAACTATTACACGACAAAAATTCCCTGCCCTAGCAGCACAACTTGATTCCGGAGCAATAAATAATCTCGAGATTCACATCTTAAACGGTAAAAAGGCGCAGGAGAATGCAATATTTTTCTTATCTAAAATCAAAGAGCTCTCCCCTGCCGCCATTGGTGGTCCCATACCGAACGGTGATTTGTTTGAGGTGGGACAATGATTGACTTCCGGTCATTGGAATTACCTCCCGCATTTTATAATATTCTCGGTTTTATGTTGCTCATTTTAGGGTGGGAAGCTTTAGCCAAAAATTATTCAGGATTGGTCGTGGCAGCACCGGTTGAAACAGTGGCCGCTTTATTTCGACTTCTTGGAGATAAAGCTTTTCTGCTGACACATCTGGTCCCGACCTTAAAGCGTATTGCTTTGTCTTTATGCATCGGGATCGGCAGCGGCGCGATGCTTGGCGTTTTAGCCGGATTAATAGAACCCTTGCGCCTTATGCTTGCGCCAATTCGTTGGATTCTCACAAGCATCCCCGGCATAATAGTTGTGGTTGTATTTATGCTCTGGTTCGGCATGGGTACTACTATGGTCGTAAGCATTACCGCTACCATGATTGCCCCCATTGTTTACGTAAACGTGGCTGAAAGCATGATGAACGTAGACAGCAATCTCATAGAAATGGCCAGAGTTTACCGCATGCCATTACACATGCGCTTAACAAGAATATACGCAATGGCTCTTGCAAGGCCACTGCTGTCTGCAGTGGTCATAGCCACCGGAAACTGCATTCGACTGGTTGTATTGGCGGAAATGCTTGGGACCAACAAGGGTCTTGGACATGCATTGGCTATATCCAGAACCAATCTTCAAACGGATACCCTCTATGCACTGACAATGCTGGCAATGATCATCATAGGCGGTGTGGAAGTTCTCATGCTGCGCCCCGCTCGCAAAGCCATAGAAAGGAAACAGACATGCCCATCATAAGGTTAAAAAATATTTATAAAAAATTCGGAAAAAATCCGGTTCTATCCGGATTTAATCTGGAGGTTAACCATGGTGAAATTTTAGCACTGCTTGGTCCCAGCGGTATCGGAAAATCTACAGCATTACGCATAATAGCAGGTTTGGAAAAACCGGATTCAGGAAGCATGGAAATAGGAACTTCTCACGTTGGATACGTATTTCAGGAAGCACGTCTGCTTCCTTGGGATACGGCCTTGAACAATGTTGCTCTGCCACTTCGTGCTTTAGGAATTAATAAACATGAAGCCATTGACCGATCTCGTTATTTTTTGAGTCGCATGGAGCTTTCCAAGTCCGAAGAAATGCTTCCCCATCAACTTTCAGGAGGCATGCGCCAACGAGTCTCAATTGCCAGAGCCCTTGCGGTCAGCCCCCAAATACTTCTACTGGACGAGCCATTCACAGGTTTAGACAAAAGACTGAAAGATAATATGAGGTCCCTTCTGGAATCTTCTTTAGAAACAAGCAATGCAGCAGTAATCCAAGTAACCCACGATCATTCTGAACTTCTGGATAAAACAACACGACGTTTATACATAGAACGCCAAGACGAAAACTATCATTAATTTAACAGAATAAAGGATAACGACTATGACACAAACTCAAATTTTCTGGAATGTTTTAAAGGATTTTCGTGATGACACCCTGATAGTTCAAATTGCCCTTATTATAGGTATGGGAATTGTAACTTGGATGGTCTTTACCCGACCGGGCAAAGCAACTGATACCTTTACCAAAATTTTCTTTGCACTGGCATTCTTATGGAACTCGGTAGCTTGCTTTTTTATCGCATGTGGCAAAAGCCCAATGGCTAATTTTTTAGCCGGCCCCCTTTACGCTGTCATTGGATTTTTATTCATTATTGACCTTCTCGTTACGAAAAACACTCATTTCGAAATATCACGATCTATGGGTGTAAAGTTAACAACGGCATTCTTCATACTAATGGCTTTCCTCTTTCCAGTACTTGGCTACTTCACTGGACACCCGATGATTGCCCTGCCCGGATATCCCTGCCCATTAGCAGGATTTACCTTAGCCCTGCTGGCTGCCTCCCATAAAACAGACAGAGATATCTATTTCCTGACACTTATCTGGGCTTTTGTGAATATCCCAAAATCATTCGGATATATGGACTGCTACGAAGAAATCACTCTAGTTCTTACCGGATTCTATGCACTGGGAATGCTCAAATACCGTGAAACACAACTGACAAAAAATAAATAACATTCAAGGAGAACCAATATGTACAGGGCATCTACAGCAGATTTTCTTGCATTATCAACTCCTAAGCATTCAAACCAACAGAAAACCCAACGCCTGAAATGCATCGATGCCGGGAGTGAATTTTGCCCCTGCCACCTTGCAGAATCAGGAGAGTGTATTGTCTGCTCTATAATTCGAGGTGAAGCCAAGTGCGATTGTGACTGGACAGGAACATGCATCCTTGCCCAAAGCGAATGGCTTATCGGTCAAAGCAATCAGCGGGAAAGTCAATCTGCAAAAATCATATCCAGAAAAGATGTCGGCCAGGGCACTGAAATTTTACACATTAAAACCACTGCAAAACTTGCCGCACAACTGACCAGACCTGGAAGCTTTGTCTTTGTCCGTGGCAAACAGGAAAGC
Source organism: Marinifilum sp. JC120 (assembly GCA_004923195.1). Lineage (NCBI taxonomy): Bacteria > Pseudomonadati > Bacteroidota > Bacteroidia > Marinilabiliales > Marinifilaceae > Marinifilum > Marinifilum sp. JC120. The sequence continues at coordinate 35,076 of RDSB01000020.1, forward strand.
TACTACAACACACCTTTGGCAGTCATAAAATCCTTCCCCGGAAGAAATGAAATTGCATTGGCCTATACCAAACTAGGTCCTAAAACCAAAACCTTAGCAGCCTGCGAAGATGAACTATGGCTTCGAGGTCCATACTGGAACGGCATACTAGGACATAAGTACATTGAAAATGTATATAATGAGCGGGTGGTGCTAATACTTTCAGGTATGGCACAAGTGTGCGGACCGAACATAGCACGGACCCTACTACGCAATGGCAATAAAATAACATTGATATATGGCGCGAAAGATTACCCTTTCATAGTTCCTTACATTCAGGAGATTCCCTCTGCTACTTTTGTAAATCTGAAATCACAGAACGGTAAGCAGGAAATGTCAAATATATTGAGGAGAATAAGGCCATATTCTGTCTTCAGCGGAGGCTGCGAAGAGCAACATACCTTTTTAAAACAAGCAATGTCAGAACTTCGCTTAAAACCTCGCATGGCGACATCCAGTACTCATAAAATGTGCTGCGGAGAAGGAATATGCGGTGCGTGCATTACAAACCGAAACGGGACTTTAATACGGGCCTGCAAGACCTGTCTTACCCATGACTAATCTACTAAAACATAAAGGGTAAACCATGAGCACCATAATCGTAATCGGCGGTGGTTGGTCCGGTTGTGCAGCCGCACTGGCAGCACGAAAAAACAACTCGCAGGTAATTCTTCTTGAACGCACAGACTTATTGCTGGGATGCGGTCTGGCTGGCGGTATCATGCGAAATAACGGCAGATACACAGCAGCAGAAGAACTCCGTCAGCTTGGGGCCGGAGAACTGATTGAAGCCACTGACAAAGCTGCCACGCATGTAGATATAAATTTCCCTGGGCATGAACACGCAACCTTGTATTCGACTTCGAAAGTTGAATCTTCCGTACGTCGATTGTTAACTGAAAAGGGTGTTGATCTCCGTTTCATCTCCCGAGTCGCGGACATTCAGTGCTCAGACGGATATGTACAAGCAGTAAAGTTAGCCGACAATAAACTTGTGAAAGGAGACGTCTTTATAGATTGCACAGGATCAGCGGGATCGATGGGCAATTGCCATCGCTACGGTACTGGATGCGCTATGTGCATGCTTCGTTGTCCTTCATTTGGTCCAAGAATCAGTCTCACGGACCGTATGGGGATTAAAGATATCGTGGGCATACGACAAGACGGAGCAATAGGTTCCTTAAGTGGCTCGTGCGAAATTCGTAAGGAATCTCTCTCCGAAGATATTCAGCTGGAGCTAAAACAGAGCGGAGTATCTGTAACACCGTTACCGGAACAGTTGATTCATGAAAGTATGCTCAACAAAAAGTCATGCCGTCAGTATGCCCTTCCAGATTTTGCAAGAAACATTGTCTTACTTGATACAGGTGGTCATGCCAAAATGATGACTCCATATTTTCCAGTCGACAAACTGCGTATGGTCCCTGGCTTTACAAACGCTCTATATAGCCATGGCAGTAGCATGGCCAACTCTGTGAGATTCTTGAGCCGAGCCCCCAGAAACGATCTTATGAAAGTTACCGGGACAAAAAATCTATTCTGCGGAGGTGAAAAGTCAGGTTTTTTTGTCGGGCACACTGAAGCCATGGCGACAGGGACATTAGCCGGCTACAATGCTGCTGCCCTTATAAATGATGATGAACAAATGTACTTCCCAAGAGAACTGGCCTGCGGTGATATTATAGCCACCGAATCAGAAGGTTTAAATAAAGAGAACGGATTAAAACAACGGTATACCTTTTCCGGAGGTATTTACTTTGAAGAAATGCAAAAACGAGAACTGTATCTAATGGACAAGTCAAAGATTAACACGAGGGTTAACGACCTCGGGTTAACCGGCATTTTCGACGCTTCTTCAAAAAATGAAGCAGCCTAACGAAAGGAGCAAATCATGGAAAACCAATCTCACACCTCGCGATGCTTTTTTGGTTGTAATTCAGCTGAAGGATTTCATTCTTTTTTTAATTTTTTACCAGATATGGACAATGCAAAAATGATTATTGTCAAAGGAGGGCCGGGAACCGGAAAATCAACCTTTATCAAGCAGATAGGGGACGCTTTCACCAAAGAAGGATACGATTTGGAATATCAACATTGCTCACTTGACCCAGAATCATACGACGCTGTTACCATCCCTGAAATTAAATCAATTGTTGTAGCAGCAACCGGGCATCACGTATATGACCCGCGCAACCCCGGAGCTGTTGATGAGATCCTAAATCTGGGAGACTACTGGAATGTAGAGGGAATTCGCAAACACCGCAAAGAAATTATTGAAATCAACTCAATGGCAGAAGGTCAATTTCACAAGGTTTACAACCAGCTTAAGGCGGCACGTCTCTTGTTAGTTAATGCAGAAATAATAAGCACTTCAGCGCTGAATCCTTCAAAAATGGAAGCCATGAAACAGGACATATGCTCCTTTTTACCAGCTGCGGATAAAATGGAACTATTTGGTTCGGAACGTAATTGCTTTGTGTCTTCCATTACTCCATTTGGCGAAGAGCATTTAGCCAACACGATCGTACACAACAATACACAAATAATAGGCCTTATAGGAGAACCGGGATCAGGACGAAGCACATTAATGAAGCAGATAGGAAAACAAGCGCAGTTAAAAAACCTTGTGGTTGAATATTATCATAAGCCTATAGACCCAACAGTTATTGAACACATTCATATTCCTGAGGCTGAAATAATGGTTACTGTTCAGCCCGAACTGATGCCTGCAAACAATCCTATGACAACATACAGCTTGGCTGATTGCGCGAACACATTAACTAAAACCGAAAAGAAAGAAATTAGTTCTGCCAAGCAACGATACGAAGAAATTCTTGGAGATGCGATTGAAAGTTTGCTGTATGCAAAGAACACCCATTCTGAGCTGGAACAATACTACGTGCCATACATGGATTTCGATAGTGTTGATCGCAAATGCAAAGATGTTGTGGACTCTTTAAGACAGCACTCAACTATTTTTAACTAACATTACCCAAGGGCTCACCCTTTAAGAGTGAGTCCTTGGGTATTAATATTAAAAATCCCGGACTTGGTGTGACCCCCGTCAAGTAGACAGGTATAAAAGTCCCCATAAAGGGTGAATTTAAGCGGCCAGTTTTTCTCGGAATTCCACCGGGGAAAACTGGCACGAACTATTCTTAAAATGTAATTCACCCCACTCACCTTTTACTCACCTTTTCAGGTGAGTTAAATAGATTTCAATGGGTAAGAATGGGTGTTAACCCCCTTAAATAACAGGAACCGGATTCGTTTGCGTATCCTCCGGAGCTGAAGGTCACAAGTTCGAATCCTGTATTGCCAGCCAATTATTTCAATAGGTTACAGTAAAAACAAGTGAGTAACTAACAAAATTTAATCACCGTTTTTACTATCCTAATTTTTCAAGCCTGTTCACCCGAACAGGCTTTTTTTGTGACTTCTAAAGGGTTCCTGCCTTTCCGCACTAACTGAAAACGACGCTGGATCATGCCCCCTTCGCTGAAGGTTTGCAGCTTAACATGACCGCAACCGTAGAACAGGAACTAATACCCTTGAAACATCCCAGTCCATAAACGTTTCTGTTGGAGCAACACCTGAGCCTGTTATGCACCGTGAATGCAGTAGCTTAAGCATACATGGAAATTTTTTTTGGGGAGGGAAGTACGATTCCCACACCTTATTGCTAAACCAAGAAAGCCTCACAATGCACTAACACACTGTGAGACTTTACTTTTTCATGGAGCCAACGATCGGAATTGAACCGACGGCCTGCTGGTTACGAATTATCTGGCGGAAACGCCTGTCATTCCTTGATTTGTGTGGTCTATCTCTATCCTGGCTAATTTCAATACACCCGATAACTACCTAGTTTTGTACGCATATTTGCGAACAAAGACGTTTATTGCCCAAAAAGAATGGCTAGACTAGTCATTGTATATTAATTTCCAAAACACCGAACAAACGCTATAAAGTTTCAATCTTCAAAGCGCTCTTAGCCAGCTTGATCTTTTCCCGTTTTTCCATATCCACAAATCCCTGAAAGACCGCGCTGACATCGTCGGGGATGTCATTCTGGAGCATGGCTTCATAGGTTTCCAGCAAACATTTATCCAGATCAACGGCAAGCTGCATGACCTGTTGAGCGGTCATCTCCGGGCCGAGATCGGCACTAAAGAAAGGACTTAAGTCACACTCCTTATTCACATACATAAACCATGTATTGAGGACCTGCTCTGAAATCCGGGACTCATACTCATCCATTATTCCCACCAAATTTTCATGGTGGCGGCTCATGTATTCGAGCAGAATTTTAACCCGTTCCTTATCTACCTGATAGGAAAGGTCTTTATAAAATGAAACCAGTCTGTTGTGAAAAGCACGAGTCTGTTCAATTACATCCTTGGCAGTCTGAACTGTGGTCATCATAATTGTTTCCCCCGGTCGCTTTTAAAGCGGCTTCAGTGAAGAATTGTTTTTATCAATGAGCTTCTTTTCAAAATCATATTTACCGCAACGGCAGCCTGAACCGTCCCCGGCCTGTACGGAACCCTGGCAGGAACCGCGAATGCAGTTGCGTTTAAAAATGACTCCGATAGCCAGAGCCAGAAAGACCAGCCCGAAAACAACAGCAGCCAAAATTATATTTTCCATGAGCTAAATCCTCACTTCATTGTTTTATGTTGAGGGAAATCTCCTGTGGCGATTTCTGCAAATCCGTCAATTGTTTTCACGATGAAAAAAGCTGACAATTTATGTTTTTCAGCCAGCTTCAGAACCTGATCCGGTCCCAGCACCATCAGTGCGGTAGCGAGGGCATCAGCCATGATGCAGGAATCCTCCACCACGCTGACTGAAACAAGGTTGTGGCTGATGGGTTTGCCGCTGACCGGATCGATAATGTGAGAATAACGCTTCCCTTCAGCCTCAAAATAATTGCGGTAATCACCGGAAGTAGCCATGGCCCTGCCGCTGAGTTCAATGACGGCCTGCACGGCCCGTCCTCCGGCAACGGGCTTTTCCACCCCGATCAGCCATGAAGCGTTACCCGGCTTAATCCCGGAAGTTCTGATCTCACCGCCTATTTCAACCATGAAATCAGAAACGCCGTTTTCTTTCAGCCATCCGGACACAGCATCCACACAATAGCCCTTGGCAATCGCTGCCAAGTCAATGGAAATACCCGGTTTGAGTTTCCTGAGAGCAGGAGGATCAATGCGCACTTCAATAAAATCCGCACCCATTTCTGCCTGCGCCTTTTTAATCTGTTCTATAGAAGGAATTTTCTCAGGCCGCTTATCCGGACCAAATCCCCAAAGCTTGACCAGCGGAGCCACTGTTATGTCAAAAGCTCCCCCGGTAAGCAGACTGACCTGTTTGGACTTTCCGACCACCATGGCGAGTTCCGTTGAAACCGGAAACCAGTCCGCTCCTTTATACGCATTAAAACGTGACAATTCGGAATCAGGCTTGAAGAGGGACATGACCGTATTCACATCAGCCACAACCTTCTCCACACCTTGATCCATTTTTTGCGCATCAAGATCGTCCGGCAGATTGTAAGCCATAATTGAATACGTCGTGCCAATAGCTTTGCCCTGCAATTTCACAGGCACAGTATCATTGCCGCACCCGACAAGAGCAAAAAGCAAGACTGCCATACTCAAGAAAGACCAAACTCTGTTCATCCATAATTCCTTTTATTAACCTGACAGCGAAGCCCTGATAAAAGTTTCAGGAGAATCCAGAGAACCCCTTTAGGAAAAGGTTCTCTGGTCCCTGATGGGCCGCAGTAGGTATATTAGCCGCCGAAGTCATCATACATGATGTTCTCTTTTTCCACACCCTGATCCATGAGCATTTTCTCCACAGCGGAAGCCATCATCGGCGGTCCGCACATGTAGAATTCGCAATCCTCTGGAGCGGGATGATCCTTGATGTAATTATCGTAAAGTACCTGATGAATGAAGCCGGTGTATCCGGTCCAATTGTCCTCAGGTAACGGATCGGAAAGGGCCACATGCCAGCTGAAGTTGGGGCAATCCTCGGCCAGCTTGTCGAACTCTTCCACGTAAAACATCTCACGCAGACTACGGGCACCGTACCAGTAGCTGACCTTGCGATCGGTAGCCAGACGGCGCAACTGATCGAAGATATGTGAACGCATGGGAGCCATACCGGCACCACCGCCGATAAAAAGCATCTCGGCATTGGTGTCGCGGGCGAAGAACTCGCCGTAAGGACCGGAAATTGTCACCTTGTCACCGGGTTTGAGGCCGTAGATAAAGGAAGACATCTGGCCCGGAGGAGCATCAGGGGCAAACGGGGGCGGCGGGCAGACTCGCACGTTAAGCATGATAATGCCCTCTTCCTCGGGATAGTTGGCCATGGAATAAGCCCTTACGATAGGCTCTTTGACCACTGAGGTGTAACGCCAGAGATCGAACTTGTCCCAGTCTTCGCGGAATTTCTCGCCCACTTCAAAATCCTTGTAGTGGACGGTGTGGGCCGGGGCTTCGATCTGGATATAGCCGCCAGCGCGAAAATCGACATTTTCACCTGCGGGCAATTCAAGGGTAAGCTCCTTGATAAAAGTTGCCCGGGGAATGTTGGATTTGACCGTGCATTCCCATTTCTTAATGTCGAAAATCTCAGCCGGAACTTCGATCTTCATATCCTGTTTAACATTGACCTGACAGGCCAAACGCATGCCCTCACGGGCTTCGCGTTTGTTAATGAAGGAAGTTTCAGTTGGCAGAATATCGCCACCGCCTTCATGGACATGGCATTTGCACTGCCCGCAGGAACCACCGCCACCGCAGGCCGAAGGAACATAGATTTCCTTTTCCGCCAGTGCGCCGAGAAGTTTTGTGCCGGGCCGGACCACTACGGTCTTTTCCGGGTCACCGTTAATTTCAATGTTCACCTCTCCGCTGGGGACCAGCTTGGCCCGGGCCAGAAGGATGAACACGCACAGCGCGAGGACCACGCCGGTAAACATCACCACACCGAGTATTATTTCAACCATGGTTCTTCCCCATAGTTTAGCTGTTCATAAATCAACAGACGTTTGAAACGTCCGTCATTCCTACATCTGGATGCCTGAGAAGGACAGAAATCCGAAGGACATGAGTCCGACCACTATAAAAGTGATCCCCAGTCCTTCCAGTTCTTCAGGAACATCGGAGTACTTCATCTTCTCGCGGATACCGGCCAAAAGCACGATGGCCAGAGCCCAGCCCACGCCGGAACCGAAACCAAAAGTCACGGATTCCACGAAGTTGTAATCACGTTCGACCATAAACAGGGAGGCCCCGAGAATAGCGCAGTTAACCGTGATTAGCGGCAGGAAAATGCCCAGCGCGTTGTATAGCGACGGAAAATACTTATCGAGGGTCATTTCCAGAATCTGGACGATAGCCGCGATAACACCGATGTAAGAGATAAGCCCCACAAAAGTCAGGTCGGTATCCCCGAACCCGGCCCAGGCAAGGCCTCCTTCACGCAGGAAGTAGTTGTAGAGCAGATTGTTTACCGGGACAGTGATGGTCATGACCACGATAACAGCCACGCCCAGCCCCATGGAAGTCTGAACCTTCTTGGACACCGCAAGGTAGGTGCACATGCCCAGAAAGAAAGCCAGAGCCAGGTTCTCTATGAAGATCGATTTAACGAATATATTAATTAAGTTTTCCACAGCTTGCTCTCCTTAAGGCTTAACGTTTTGCCTTTTGCTTTTCATAGGCATTCACACCCCAGATAAGCAGGCCGATGATGAAGAAGGCACTGGGAGGCAGAAGCATAAGGCCGTTCGGCTCATACCAGCCGCCTGCCGACTCCAACTTGAGGATGGTCAAGCCGAAAATCTTTCCGGAACCGAAAAGTTCACGCAGGAAAGCAACAACCACCAAGACAAGACCGTAGCCCAATCCATTACCGATACCGTCCGCCAAACTCATTCTGGGAGTATTCTGCATGGCAAAAGCCTCAGCCCGGCCCATGACGATGCAGTTGGTGATGATCAATCCGACAAACACCGAGAGCTGCTTGCTGACCCCATAAGCGAATGCTTTCAGGAACTGATCCACAATGATTACCAACGTAGCGATAATGGTCATCATGACGATGATGCGGATACTTGACGGAATATGCTGCCTGATGGAGCTGACCGAAACGTTGGAGGCTGCGCAGACAAAGATAACTGCCAGACTCATTACAAAAGCTGTTTCCAGCTTGGTAGTTACCGCAAGTGCGGAGCAGATACCGAGAATCTGAGCCGTAATCGGGTTGTCTTCCACAAGCGGCTTGAGCATTACTTCCCTGAACTTACCCATTTTGCTCACCTCCCTCTGCTGCGAGTCGCTTGAGGTAGGGGCCGAAGCCGCCCTTTCCAAGCCAGTAGCGCACCAGATTTTCAACGCCGTTGACAGTCAAAGTAGCACCGGCAATGCCGTCCACTTTATACTGGGCCATAGGATCAGTCGGGCTGACATTACCTTTAATCAGGTCAATGACCGGTTCGTGATTCTTATTGAAGACTTTCTTGTCCACCCAGAGAATCTTCCAGTTGGGATTATCCACTTCGCCGCCAAGTCCGGGGGTTTCCGCATGTTCGTAGAAACCGAAGTTCTTGACTGTGTTGAAGTCCGGGGCAAGAGCGATAAAACCGTACATGGTAGACCAGAGACCTTTGCCGTGCAGAGGCAGGACCACACGCTTCAGCTTATCGCCGTCCTTGAGCAGGTAGACACTGGCGTATTTGGCTCGCTGCCCGATTCCGGCCAGATCATCTCCGGAAGCAATCTTAATGCTTGAAGCCTGTTCTTTAGCTGCCTTACGCTGATCGTAAGCTGCGGCATCCATATCAACATACTCGCCGGTAGCCAGATCAACCACTTTAGGCACGATTTGTTTATAGAGTTCGTCCACGGACTCATCTTCGTTGTAGATGCCCGCGGCTTTGAGGATATTCTCCTTACGTTCCTTGACCTTGTTGTCTTGCTGAATCGACTTAAGTCCTACTGCTGCTGTTGAAACCAGCAGCGAGCAAACCAGACACAAGGAAAAGGCCACAGTGAATATTTTTTTAGTGGAATCGTTAGACACTGCGCACCATCCTTCGCTTGATGTTGGCCCGCATGACATAATTATCGATGAGCGGGGCAAACACGTTACCGAAAAGAATCGCCAGCATTACACCTTCGGGATAGGCCGGGTTGACCGTACGGATCAAAATAATCATGACCCCGATCAGCGCGCCGTAGTAGTACTGCCCCTTGGGAGTCATAGACGATGAAACCGGATCGGTGGACATGTAGACCATACCGAAAGCGAGTCCGCCCATGACCAGATGCCAGAGCGGGCTGACGGTCATCATGGGATTGGTGGCGCTGCCTACTCCGTTGAAGAGAATGGCGGTGGCAAATGCCCCTGCCAGCAGGGAGACCATGATCCGCCATGAAGCGATTCCGGTGATAATCAGCACCGCCCCGCCGATGAGGCAGGCCAGCGTGGATGTTTCACCAAGAGATCCCGGAATGGTGCCGATGAAGCAGTCCCACCAGGAGTATTTAGCAGTAACAGCATTGATGCCGCCCTCGGAAGCAAGAGCCAGCGGGGTGGCGCCGGAGAAGCCATCCACCGGGACCCAGACGTTGTTTCCTGAAATCTGAGCCGGATAGGCGAAGAAGAGGAAAGCGCGAGCCAGAAGGGCCGGGTTAAGAATGTTCTTACCGGTTCCGCCGAAGATTTCCTTACCGATAACTACGCCGAAACTGGTAGCAAGGGCCACCTGCCAGAGCGGGATATGCGGAGGAACGATGAGCGGAATCAGCGATCCGGTAACCAAAAAACCTTCGTTGATCTCATGCTTGCGGATGACCGCAAAGAGTGTTTCCCAGAATCCTCCGGCAATGTTGCAGACGATGTAAATGGGAAAGAAGTAAAGCGCGCCAAGCAGAATGTTGGCCCCGAAGCATTCGGGGTCAGCACTCAGCCCCAGCCCGCTCATGACCGACCAACGCCAGCCTGTTCCGGCCTCAAGGCCCATGGAAGCCAGAGCTGCGTTGGCCTGATAACCGGTGTTCCACATAGCCATGTAAAAGCAGGGGATCAGGGCGAAGACCACGGTAATCATAACCCGTTTAAGATCAATGGCATCGCGCACGTGAGGAGAACCGGAACTGGTCTCGGTGGGCGAATACAAAAAGGTGTCGATCATCTCATAAACGGGATAATACTTGGTGTATTTCCCGTCTCCGGTGGTCGCACCGTGAAGTTTATTAAGCAGTTTTCTCATATCCTTAGCCCTCCTTCTCGATCTGGGTGAGGACTTCGCGCAGCATGTGCCCGAAATCGTTCTTGCCGCAATCCACAAAGGACAACAGGGCAAGGTCTTCCTCATCCAGCTCCAGACAACCCAGTGCCTGAGCCTCATCCGTATCCATCACCGCCATGGCCCTCACCAGATAGGTGGGCAGGATATCCAGCGGCATGACCTGATCAAAAGCCCCGGTGGGAAAAATAGCGCGATGACTGCCTCCCAGCAGGGTGTTCAGAGCAAACTGCTTTTTCTTTCTGCTGAAAGCAGACGCGAACACGGATTTAATAGAGAATTTATCCCTGCCCGGAGCCAGCCACCCCATGAATTCCTGTTTGCCGCCTTCTTCCACTGCTGAAATCTGGTTGTGGAATCGTCCGAGGAAGGCTAACGGTCCTTCTGCTTTGGTACCGCTAAGCACCGAACCAGAAATGGGCCTCACAGCTCCAGAAGCAAGCTCCCCGGAAAGCAGATCATCAAAGCTTGCCCCCAAACGGGTCTTGATAATACGCGGGCGGTTGACCATGGGCCCACCAAGGGCCACATAACGCTCGGTTGCGATGCGTCCGCCGGTGAACAGCTTACCCATGGCAATGACGTCCTGATAACCGATATGCCAGTTTGTCTTTTGCGGACCTACCGGATCAATGAAATGGATATGTGTACCGGGAAGTCCGGCTGGATGCGGTCCGGAGAACATATGCATGCTCACTTCCTGAATGAGCGGAAGCGTGGCTCCTCCGGCGGTGCAAATATTTACAGCACCGTCGCATAAACAAGTCAGTACACGCAGGCCGTCCAGCCATGCATCCGACTCTTTCCAAAGGATGGGTACAGGGTCAACAGCAAGGGGATTGGTATCCATTGCCGTGACAAAGATTGAACGGGGTTGTGAGTCCGGGGCCGGAGTCTTGCTGAACGGGCGCGTACGAAACGCGGTCCATAATCCCGACTTCACGAGATTCTCGACAACCGCATCCCGGCTAAGGCCGGAAAGTTGTTCTGAATCATACGCCGGGAACTCCACTTCGCCGACCGTTTCATCGAGCTCAATGACCACAGACTGTAATGCCCTGCGCTCACCGCGGTTAACAGCAATGACCTTGCCGGCTCCCGGAGCGGTAAAGACGACTCCGTCGATCTTTTTATCGGTAAAAATCGGCTGACCCAACTTAACCAAATCTCCCTCGGCTACGGCCATGGTCGGTTTCATACCGACATAGTCGCCGCCAAGAACGGCCACGCTTCCCGGATATTTTTCTTCGATAATATCCATTGCGGGCTCACCTGAGATAGGAAGATCGAGTCCTTTTTTGAGCTTAATCATGGAGAATACACCTTGTCCTTAAAAGGTTAACGGACTTGAAATCGGGTGCAACAATACAATTCGCCACAGCGAAATCGCCGGGACGTCTCCTTGATTGGGTGGGGGTATGAAATGAATCTAAATCTCCGCTGCGTTCCGAATATGAGATCCGGAAGGTGTGGGGTAATACGCGCGGATATTATTTACGTTGGACTTATTCCTTATCTAAAACAAACAAAAAGGTCAACCGGTTGTTGAATTTTTATCTCTTCGTTCACAAATCTATTTGTAATCAGCTTAAATCACAGAACATGAACTCTTTTAGACATGACCAAAAAAGTGGGCAAAAGACACAGACAGCTGAACAACGCCGTAAGCTCAAATGCATCAGCCATCCCCCCTGCTTCAGCCGCAAATCCAGCCAACGCGGGGCCGAGAACGAAGCCCAGATTGGATGCCCCCAAAAAAATTCCCATAACCCTTCCCCGCCCCATGGCAGCAGCCAAAGACATGGAAGCGGGCAACGATATGGCTGATCCTAGCCCCATGCCTGCAACCAGTAGGCAAAGAATCCATAGGGAATCAGTTTGCCCATAGCCAAACAGGCAGGCAGAGCAAATTCCCATGCCTAGAAAAGTCAACCCGGCACGGTCGCGCTGATCGGCCCATTTGCTAGCAACAGGCATTATCGCAATAAGAACGAGGCTGGGTAAGGCAAAAAGAATACCAGCGCAGAGTCCACCTAGTCCAAAATATTCACTTATCATCCTGGGTAAAAAAGTAATTACAACCGATGCACCAGCAGTTCGTCCGAGCACAGCCATAAGCAAAGCCCCAAAAATCGGTTCACGCCACGGCACGCCTTTGTCCTTCACGCCATTACCTGCGGCAGTCGAAATGCTTCCCATGCTGCCCCGGAAAAGAAAAAGAAAGGAAATTCCCATCCCCAGAACGGGCCAGATCAGGCTCAATTCTCCCATCTTCTCCTGAATGCCGACAGTTCCTCCTCCAGCAAGCGGACAAAGGACAAAAGCACTATACATGCAAGTATTATAAGCACCGAACAACCGTCCGCGACTACTTTCAGGAACACAATCCCTGAGCAGAGACATGCTTACGGGCTTTATTATGCCGGAACAAAATCCAAGACAGATTTGAATAACGGCAAGGGCCTCAACAGTAGGATAAATGAGATAAAGGAAAGGGATGACAGCCCCCGCCCCGGCAGCGCATATTAGTAAAGGGCAGGCCCCAAAAAAATCCGCAACATATCCTGCTACAGGAGCCAGAACCAAGCGGGCGAAAAAATAACCTGAAAAAGCGAGCCCCAAAAACGCTGCGGAAATCCCCGAGGACTGGGCACCCAAGGACATTGCAAAGGTAAATGCCCCGACTCCGAAAGTAGAAAAAAATGCCGCTGCCAGAACGCCTTCAGCAGACCTTTGCCTTACTTCATAACATTCACGCAAAACCCCTCTTCCGAATATGGATATGAAACTATTCATTCGTTGTACCTGTCATGCGAATGCTCTCTGTAAATATTCTAGATTTTGCATTCTGTGAATGAGCCACTATTTTTTGTTTAAGACCAGCTTTTTTTGTGCTATGAAAGCAATAATCAATTTCATAATTCTAAAAAAAAATCACACCAAGAGGTATCGCACTGTTATAACGAACAATAAACTGCATTAAACAAAAGACGGAATCAACTGAATAGTAAAAAAGGGCCACAGGTTTACTGCCCTTACATTTGGTGTCACTTTGACTCATTAAGCTTGAGAATGTGTGTTATTAGTTCATTTAATCCTTTAAACGGCCTGAAACAAAGGGATCAGAGCGATCCCCTAAACACAAAAACGAACTTTGAACCATGCAACAGTTATAGTAATAGGTTAAATTATGAACCACTGCCGGTAAGTCTAAAATAATATAATCAACCGACATAATTTACTTAATATTTTTGGTTCATTTTTTGCTTATAGATTACAATCCTGCGTTGGGTGGGGTGTATTACAAAGACATCGTGGGGATGTCTTCCTGATAATTACAAAACAATTGGAGATAGAGTATAAGCTGTTTTAATCGACCTACAATTTATATTCCCTGCCCAAACCGACAGGGTTCATAAAGAACTAAAAGTCTAATTGAAGACTGCTGTATTAAGGCCTAAACCTACTCACAGCAGTATACTCACCCATGGGATGGCATCCACCTGTTTAAAAAAACAGGTGTCTACAATTTCATTCTCTTTTGAAGACAACTGATGGAATTGATCCCGATAGACTTTGAAAGACAAAATTTAAAAATATTGCCGGGGCCTATGCTTACGTTAAAATAAGCTGGGTTCCGGCTTTTTCTATACCACTACAGCCCTCCTCTGGCGGCACCTTTTGTGTGTACTCTGATGTGTACCGGGATTTTGGATACACTTCGGTACACACTTGGTACACACATTGGGGGACGGTACGCTTGGGGCTTAAGTTGTATACAAATATAGCAGGAGGCATCGGCACTATTCTACTGAATGATGTTCAGGAAAAGGCACTGCCTGAATTTCTAGATGGACCTTTTGTCTTGTTGACGCCATACTTATTATTGAAGTAATAAAAACAAAGCACGAGTCATTTCAAAAACAGGAATTAAAAATATGAAAAAAAACACCTTGATTGCCTATACCGTTACCGTACTCATTCTTGGGGCGTTGCTTGGCGGAGCCATTACAGGATGGGCTATGAATACTGTCGCCACTCTCGGTGTCGGCCAATATCGAATCAAGGCAGCCTATTACGACGAGAATAAAATTCTTATTCAAGTCTTGGCTCCCAAAGTTATTGAAAGTGTCCAGCAGAACTCTGGGAGGATAGCTACGATTAGACTAAAAGATTAATTAATCTTTATCTGGTGTGTGGAATGTTTTTCGAATCATCCGACCTGCTATAGATACAGATCACGCTCACCTTTTTCAATACGGTTCAGTCTGTCGGCCACAACATTCTTACGTTTTGCGGCTAAGCCTTCCAGCTCATGGCTGATCAAAGAATTACCCATATCCTGTGTGGATGTATGGGCATAATCAAGCAGATATTCTTTAAATGTCAGCAGAGCGTTGGGGTGGCAAAATTCCTGAATGAAACCCTTTTTAGCCAACTCCATAAAATGCTCTCCTGTCCTGCCCGCACGATAGCAAGCTGTACACCATGAAGGAACATAGCCATGTTCAACAATCTCCCTGATGACCTGTTCAAGGCTGCGATTGTCTCCGACGCAGAACTGCTGCACTTCAGGACGGTCGTAATCAGGGTCGCTATATGCTCCGGGGTAGGTCCGTGATCCGGCACTAAGCTGCGAGACACCAAGGTCTAGCAAGTCCTGGCGCATCTGCTTGTTCTCACGGGTGCTCAAGATAAGCCCGGTATAGGGAACCGCAAGCCGCAGGACCGCTACCATCCGCTTAAACTGTGCGTCTGAAATGGGATACGGCGGATTAAAAGCAATCTCGGCATTGAGAGCTGGTTCCAGCCGGGGAAATGAAAGGGTGTGCGGTCCCACCCCGAATTTGGATTCCAGCTCTGCGGCATGAGAAAGCAAGGCCATGGTATCAAAGCGGTAGTCATAGAGACCGAGCAACGTGCCCATGCCCACATCATCGATACCCGCTTCCATTGCCCGGTGCATGGCATGCAGCCGCCAGAGATAATCTTTTTTGTGGCCTACAGGATGAAGCTCCGCATAGATTTCTCGATGGTAAGTTTCCTGAAAACACTGATAGGTGCCGATACCGACCTCATGCAGCTTGCGAAAGCCCTCTACATCCAACGGGGCACAGTTGATATTCACCCGTCTAATTTCACCGCTCTTTTCAGAAACAGTGTCGTATACGGTGCGCACGGTATCAGCAATCCAATCGGCACCGAATTTGGGATGTTCTCCGTAAACCAAAAGCAGCCGCTTATGACCCAGCTCTTCCAGCACTGAAACTTCCTGTTTGATCTCATCGGCACTGAGGGTGCGGCGCAGTAGATCCTTATTGGTATCCTTGAAACCACAATAGACGCAGCGGTTGAAACATTCGTTGGTGATATAAAGAGGAGCAAAAAGGACCAGTCGATTGCCATAAATGGTCTGTTTGACTTTACGGGCGGTCTTAAAAATGGCCTCATTCAGTTCCGGGCTCTCGACCTGCAACAGCCTAGCTGTCTCCTCAAGAGATATCCCTTTGGCTTCCAGCGCCTTGTCCAAAATTTCATGCACCTGAGCCGCAGCGGTCCGCTCTGTGGAATTTACGATTGCCCAGATTTTTTCTTCATCTATAAAATTGCTTAATCCTGTGCTGTCAGGTTTCATATGCTCTCCGGTGTCCGGCCCTTACAAAATTATCCGGGTCCGGGCGAATCTATTTATTCTCGTTCTGTTCTCTGGCCGCAAGCCGGTAGTACAGCATGCGAATGGAAATACCCAGTTGCGCTGCAGCCTGAGTCTTATTGCCGCCTGTTTCTGCAAGGGCGGCGTCTATATCTTCATCAGTGGGTCTTGCTTGTTTCTTTTGCTCTGTCTTACATACTGCCGGACTCTTTTCCCGCACCGGAGTACTCCGCACCATACCTGCAAAAAAACCGGACAGATGTTCGGACCGCAACACTTGTGCATCATGCATGACCGAAATCCATTCCATGGCATTCCTAAGTTCCCGCACATTACCGGACCATGGATGACCCATAAGAATCTCTGCCGCTTCGGGACTTATTCCTTTAAATGCCTTGCCCCGTTTCTCCGAAAAAGACTTCAGAAACAATAGGGCCAGCGGAATGATGTCATCAGTCCGTTCACGCAACGGCGGGACTATGATGCTGCCCACCCTAAGCCGGTAATAAAGGTCATTACGAAAAAATCCCTGTTCAATGCGCTCGGTCAAATTAAGGTTTGTAGCGGCGATAATTCGTATGTCGGTTTTGATCTTGCTCAACCCGCCCACGCGGTAAAAACTTTTATCTTCAATTACGCGCAGAAGTTTAGCCTGCAATCCCACCGGGATTTCACCTATCTCATCCAGAAAAAGAGTCCCCCCAGCGGCCAAATCAATCTTCCCCCGTGCTCCACGGGTGGCACTGCCGGTAAAGGCCCCTGCCTCGTAGCCGAACAATTCACTCTCAAAAAGATTGGCTGGCAGTGCTGCGCAGTTAATGTCCACAAAAGGACGCGGCGACAGGGAATTATCATCGCCGTAATGAATCAGCTTAGCCACAATATCCTTGCCTACCCCGGTTTCCCCCTGAATAAGCACAGGCAGATCGCGATCCCCGTGATAACGGCGGGCTTGATTGACCACTTCCCACATGGGTTCAGAAAATATTCCAACATTGTCCAGCCCGGCCTGTCTGGCGAGCAGTTCACGCAATTGGGAAAGCTCGCCCCGCACATCGCTTGTAGCCTCGGCCACAGCTTCATCAAATTTCCCGGTCAGCCTTTCGTTCTCCTGTAGCAATGACTGATGCTCAGCTACACGGTCCAGAACCGCGCCGAGCTCCTCAAGATTAATGGGCTTGGTCAGGTAATCATATGCTCCAGCCCGCAAGGCACCGATGGCAAATTCAAGGTCGGCGTGCCCGGTATAAAGGACCACGTCCGCAGAATGGGAACCGGAAAGGCCCTTTATATCGCGTACCAGCTCGATACCGGTTCTACCCGGCATCTGGATATCCGAAAGGACCATTTCGAAATCATGATTGCGAAAGATGCCCAACGCGGAAACTGCTTCCGCGCACGGGGTAACCGCATGGCCGAGCAGGGTCAGATATTCGGCAAGGGATTCACGGGTAGCCGCGTCATCGTCAACAAGCAGGATACGCATATTCCTTATGTCCTCCCCTTTTCAGCCGCTGGCAGTATGGCCCGCAGCAATGCCCCGCCTCCGGGACGGTTTTCCGCAATAATTGAGCCTCCTGCGCCCTGCACGATAGTGCGCACAATAGACAACCCGAGCCCCATGGAACTGCCCGGTGATTTGGTGGAAAAAAACGGTTCGAAAAGCTCATCGGCCAGCTTAGGATCAAATCCGGGACCATTGTCGGCCACACTCAATTCCACAGAATCAGCTCCCTGCGCCACAACCCGGATAGAAATAGTTTTCTGCTCAACGTCGCTCACTTCCAGCGCCTGCATAGCGTTGGCGACAAGGTTCATGACCAACTCCTCAAACCTGATACTGGTCCCGGCAACTGGTTTGGTTTCAGGGTCTATGTTCAGCTCCAAAATTATGCCCCGGGCAATCATCTGGGCACTGAGCAGAGACATAGCAGATTGCACAGCCTCGCCAAGGTTGCATAGCTCACAGCTTACGGACTGATTCCAGCGCAGATGCTCACGCAGATGATTGACAATGGAGTCGATGCGGTCCACCTGTCCGGCTATATTCTGCAATATGCGCACGACTTCCTTGTTGGGATTTTCGGAACGGTCTTCCATCAGCAGCCCCGATGCAGAAAGAAGACGTATGGCATTCAACGGCTGGTTGATCTCGTGAGCGATACCGCCACCGATAACGGCAAAAGTGGTCACCCGGCTGGCGCGCTCCATGGCGGAACGGGCCTCGGCAAGGGTGGCTTCGGCCTGCCGATGGGCCGTAACATCACGGCCTACCGACTGATATTCAACAGCATTGCCCTCGCCATCAAAGATGGCCCGGGTGACATATTGCACGTAATGGGCTTCTCCGTCCTCATCGGTGTAACGGGGCTCGGTGACAATCTCCGGGTTCTCAGGCGTCAATGAATATACCTGTCGGACAATGGCCTCACGCTCATCAGGGTCCAGAAGATCCTGAAAATGTGACGCGAGAAGGGTCTCGGAACTTTTGCCATAAAAACGGCAACAAGACTGATTAACAAAAATAAATCGTCCGTCTGGACGAAAACGGCGAATAAGCTCTGTCTGGTCCTCGACTACGGCACGATAAATGGAGTCCTGTGATGTCATTGGAAATACACCCCTAGTTGTGCTCAAACGCCACGCGACGCGCGTTTTCCCGTCTCCTTGAAGCAGTCAGCTGCTGCAAGGACTCACTTGAAAAAACACGCAGTGCCCCGGCCGGGCACACGGAAACGCATGCAGGCTGCTCACGGTGTCCGGCACATAAGTCACATTTATGGGCCACAGGCACATTGCGTTCTCCATTGATTATCCCGACCTGCATGGCTCCTACCGAACAGGCGGCAAGACATGCCTTGCACCCGAAGCATTGCTCTGCATCGATCACCACCGACCTACCGTTAAAGGTAATGGCTCCGGAAGGACAAACTGCCGCGCAAGGCGCATCCTCACACTGTCGACACTGTATGGGCGCAGTAACACCGGACTCGCGCACCACGGAAAGACGCGGACTGAAAGTAAGCCCTCTTTCCATAGCCGTACCCATGTCAGAATCCATATGGGCATCCACACAAGCGATCTCACAAGCCCGGCAACCGATACAGCGGGAAGGGTCAGCCAAAACAAAAGCATTCATTACGAGTGTCCCTCGCTGTCCATTCCGTAGTGCGTATGCAAAAGTTCATGCGAACGATGTCCCAAAGGTTTTTCCAAAAACTTTTCATACAAAGCAATAACGGACTCGTTTTTATGCGAAGCGCGGACCGGCAATTCCTTATCATGACGATGCAGACCGCTACGGCGACGGGCAAGAGCATCGGCAAGATCAATTCCGGGCAGCAATTTAGGCTGGCCCCCTCCGGCTACACAACCTCCGGGGCAGCACATGACCTCCATGAAATCAAAATCGGCCTTTCCGGCGCGGACTTCTTCAAGCAAAGGAGCTGCGTTGGCCAGTCCTGAAACAATCACTGCACGAACAGTCTTTCCAGCCACGTCTATAGAAGCCCTGCGGATACCTGTACCTGCCGGAGAAAAAATCACGCCGCTTTCACAGACATCATTGCCTGTAGTAACTGCAATAGCCGTGCGAAGCGCAGCCTCCATAACACCACCGGACGCTCCAAAGATAACTCCAGCCCCTGAATATAGCCCCATAGGAATATCAAATTCCTCTTCAGGCATCTCGGCAAGATTGATTCCCCTTTCCTTCAGCATGGCCGCCAGTTCGGTTACAGTGAGAACCGCATCCACATCAGGGTGGCTGCTGGCCTGCATCTCAGGCCGTGCGGCCTCATGCTTTTTAGCCGTACAGGGCATGACCGCTACACTGGCGATGGCCTCCGGCCCAACACCGGCAATCTCAGCACCATAAGTCTTGAAAAGTGCTCCGGCCATTTGCTGCGGCGATTTGCAGCTTGAAAGATGATCGGTCAGATCAGGCCATGCGGTTTCCATGTAACGCACCCAGCCGGGGCAGCAGGATGTAAACATAGGCAAGGTGCCACCGGACTCCACCCGCTCCAGCAGTTCTGAAGCCTCTTCCATAATGGTCACATCCGCCGCGAAAATGGTATCGTAAACAGCATCAAAACCGAGACGACGCAGGGATGCGGCCAATTGTCCCGGAGTCAGGGTGCCCGGAGCTAGGCCATATTCTTCAGCAATTGAAGTACGTACCGCCGGGGCGCACTGGACCATTGACTTTTTAGAAGGATCGGCCAGCATATTTGCCACACACCTTGTATCATTACGAAAATGGGCAGCAAACAAAGGAGAGGAATCATTCTCGGAAAGCCCGCGCTCACGACGCATGGCCGGAAGATTCTCCGCAGCATCGTCAAAAGGGGTAACAAAGGCCGAGCAGGTCAGCACGCACTGCCCGCAGACAACACAGCGGGAAGTATCAATGGACTGGGGTTCACCTTCGCTGCCGATAATGGCATCCACCGGACAGACTTCTGAACAGCGACGGCATCCGGTACAGACTTTAGGATCTATAAATACGACTTGGGAAATGGTTGTCATTACAACTCCTCCCCTGCTCTGGCTCCGACCCCGGCAAGGGCCAATGCAGCTTCAAGGCTGCGGCGTTTTTTAATTTTCATGGGGTCTACCAGCGTCAAGGCATCCTTGGGGCAGGCCTCCACACAGGCCGGGCCGCTTTTACGTTCGTGACATAGGTCGCACTTACTGGCCAGCAGAGCTGGTTCAACACTATAAGAATCAGGGTCGACCGGGTCAGTCACACGGCGAAGAACCGGCTGACCATTCTTCCATATCTGGGCCATCTCCATGGCTCCGACGGGGCATGCAGCAAGGCAGGTTTTACAACCCACACAACGTTCAGCATCTACCTGCACACCGGACTTGGTACGGTGGATGGCTCCATTGGGACAAACTGCGGCGCAAGGGGCATCCTCACAATGACGGCATCCCACCGGGACACAAACGTCATCAGTCCGGATCAGGTAAAGCCGCGGGGAAAGGGGCCCCTGTAGACTCCCCACAGAAACACCGCCCCGCAAATGGGCAGCAGCGCAGGCCAGTTCACAGGCCCGGCAACCAATACATTTGGCTGCATTGGCAAGGATAAATGGGGTCAAAGGGTATGACATGAAACTTCTTCCTTTATGGATACCGGAGACACCGAATCGGTAGACTCCTTAAATTTACAAATGGAAACGGCACATACTTTCAATTGAGGAGTGCCGGTAACCGGATCAGCTGCCGAGGTAGTCAGTAGGTTGGCCGGACTTTCAGAAAAGTGAAAGGTCATAAAAACGAGACCACGTCGAACCCGTTGCGTAACCCATGCACGAGCCCTGACGGTTCCCCGGCGGGTACTTAATTGCACGAGATCACCGTCGGCAATGCCATATTCGGCAGCATCAATCGGATGAATCTCCACGAGCTCTTCAGGCCATGTCCCTGCCAGACCGAAACAGCGACGGGTCATGGTAGCCGTATGATAATGGGCCACGACCCTTCCCGTGGTCAGGGTCAGTGGATATTCGGCATCCGGCAATTCCGTAGGCTCGCGGTGAACCAGCGGCACAAATTTTCCGGGACCGCGCATGCAACCGCCCACGTGCAGGATAGGGGTTCCCGGATGCGACTCGTCAGGACAGGGCCACTGAAGCCCCCCGGACTCAAGTCTCTCGTAGCTGATGCCTGTATGTGTGGGAGTCAGCAAGCGCATTTCATCAAAGACATCGCAAGCACTCGCATACCGTTCCGAACGTCCCATGCGCTCCAACAGCTCTGTCAGTATTTTCCAGTCAGGACGGCTGTCCCCAACCGGACTCACCGCTTGGCGGACACGCTGAACACGTCTTTCGGTACTGGTAAAAGTGCCATCTTTTTCGGCAAAACTGGCCCCGGGCAGGACAACATCAGCCAACTCGGCTGTTTCGGTAAGGAAAAGATCCTGAACCACAAGAAAATCAACATGACGCAGGCAATGTTCCACATGGGAGATGTCCGGGTCACTACGCATGGGATTTTCGCCGAAAACAAAAAGTCCCTTGAAGCGGTCTTCTTCAATGGCATGTAGCATCTTCGGGATGGTCATTCCCGGTGCTTCAGGCAACGTCACATTCCAATGAGACTCAAAAACAGCCCGCACACCATCGTCACTCACAGGACGGTATCCGGTCAGCACATTAGGCAGTGCGCCCATATCGCATGAACCTTGAACGTTGTTCTGGCCCCGCAATGGATTCACACCGGTTTTGGGCCGCCCGAGATTACCGGTAAGCAGTGCGAGATTGGACACGGAAAGAACGTTATTGGTGCCGGTTGTGTGCTGGGTCACGCCCATGGTGTAATAAAAAGCAGCGTTGGCAGAACCGCCGATAAGACGGGCCGCCCTGCGGATATCTTCGGCAGGAACCTCGGCGATGGCGGCGACACTTTCGGGATCAAAAGCCTGCAATCCTTCCCGGAAGGATTCAAAATCTTCCGTGACCGCGGCCACGGTTTCCACATTGGCAAGCCCTTCATCCAGAATAACCCGGGCAATGGAAGACAGCAGAGGTGTGTCAGTTCCGGGACGGAGCCTGAGCCAGACATCAGCCTGACGAGCAAGATCGATTTCTCTCGGGTCGATGACAACTAATCCAGCCCCGTTCCGCTTTGCCTCCATCATCCCTATGCCTATAATTGGATGACACTCAGTTGTATTGGTGCCGATAGCGCAAACACAGTCGCCCTGCCCCATATCCCATAATTCACGGATGGAGTTGGTCATGGAACCGCTTCCCAAAGAGGTGGCCAGACCGGCCACGGTGGGAGCGTGTCAGAGACGTGCGCAGTGGTCGACATTGTTACTGCCGAGCCCTGCGCGAAAAAGTTTTTGGAAAAGGTAATTTTCTTCGTTGGTGCAGCGGGCACTACTGAATCCGCCAACAGCCTCAGGACCGTATTCAGTTGCAATTGTGCTCAACCGTTCTGCGACAAGATCAAGAGCCTCATCCCATGAAACTGGAACCAGTTCACCGTTCTTGCGCACCAGCGGACTCGTAAGACGGTCACGATGGTGGACAAAATCAAAACCGAACCGACCTTTGGAACACAAGGCCCCCTGATTGACCGATGGCTCGGGGCCTGCTGAAACACTCACGATACGGTCATTTTCCACTTCCAAAGAAAGGGAACAACCCGCACCGCAATATGGACATGTTGTAGTTGTACGTTGCATGTGGCTCGCTTAGCACAAGACATGCCATAAACCAACATCGGAGAAAGTTCAGCTAACAGACTGAAAAAACAGACTTAACCCCATAAACACTATGCAAAAAAAAGAAAAGACCCACAATTGCACGCATTTATTGCATGCAATCTAAATTCTATTGCATGCAATAATTTCATAATCAGGACAGTTGCCAGCCTATGTTGATGAAGACTTTCAGTCACCGGTTAATCCAGCACCTTATGTGTGTACTCTGGTGTGTACCGGGGATTTGGGACACATCGGTACACACTTGGTACACAGGCGATTAAGCTTTTCCCGTTTCAGGCGCATTAATAGGCAGCCTTACAGTTATAGTTGAGCCTTCATTTGGTACACAGGCGATTAAGCTTTTCCCGTTTCAGGCGCATTAATAGGCAGCCTTACAGTTATAGTTGAGCCTTCATTTTCAATAGAATCTATTGATATACGTCCATTGTGAATGTTCACGATCACATTATGGGCAATTGCCAAGCCTTGGCCAGTACCCTTCCCGACTTGTTTGGTCGTAAAAAAAGGATCGAAAGCTCTTTCAATTATTTGAGGCGGCATTCCGCAGCCCGTGTCAGTTATTTCTATAACAGCCTGTTCATCGCTTAAGTAGCTACTTATTGTAATTATGCCTTTTTCTTTTGTTGCTGCGTTTTTGGACTCAATGCCATGGGCACTGTTAACTATCAGGTTGAGTATGACTTGCCCCATTTCTCCTTTTAAGCAGGATACTTTAGGTAGATCTTCCTGTAAATTTTTCCTGATTGTAGCAACATACTTCCATTCATTTGCTGAGACTGTGATCGCGTCATTGATGATCTCATTTAAGTTATAATAGTTTTTCTGGGTCTCGCCGGGATGAGCCAGTTGTTTTACGGATTTGACTATTTCAGATATGCGGTTGAGGCCTTCTTCAGATTCTTTTATCGCGTTGGGAATGTCTTCTTCAAGAAAAGCAATTTCGCTATCATCAATCAGTTTTGCCATTGCATCATTGATTGTGCCGGTTGGGGAATTTTCGTTTATGGTTTGTCTGATTGAACTGACCTGTTTCAAGCTATTGATGAGTTCGGTAAAACTATCGCTTAAGAATTTCATATTTGTGGTGACATATTGAGTCGGGGTGTTGATCTCGTGAGCGATGCCTGCGGCTAGTTCTCCAATGGATTCGAGCTTTTGAGCTTGCCTGAGCTGTGCTTCAACCATGAGTTGATTGCTGATATCTCTGGCAACACAAACAAAGCTGACAATTTTACCTTCTTCATTTCTTACAGGGTCGATAGTGGCTTCCTGTGTATATCTCCTACCATCCTTAGCGAGGTTAATAAAATGTCCTTTCCACGTTTGTCCTTGATTTATCGTATTCCAAAGGTCCGTGTAGAATGAATCATCATGTTCACCGCTTTTAAGAATACTGGGGTTATTTCCAATAGCCTCTTCAACTGAATAGCCGGTAATTCTTTCAAAGGCTGGGTTCACATATACTATTGTTCCGGAAGTTTCTGTTATCACTATAGCTTCGGCCGCTTGATCAATAGCGGTGATCAGGCGTTTATGTTCAAGCTCAGTTTCCTTTACGTTGGTAATATCAGTTACTGTCGTAATATATCCGGACATTTCATTATTGCTGTTGTCCAATCCTACTAATTGTCCAAGTACCCAGAGTGGCTGACCGTTATCTCGAATGATTCGAAATTCAAGCCTGTCAGTAGTGGTCGGCACGTTCTTGTACCAGTTGTATTCTATAGTATCTCTGTCCTCAGGGTGTATACTCGCTGTCCAACCTTTGGTTTTAAGTTCTCTGTAATGTACATCGCAAATTTGGAGCATGCGTTCATTGGCATATTTTACCTTTCCTGTGAGGTCGGTGATTATGATTCCAACTGGCGAGGCTTTTGCTATTCCTTTGAAACGCTGTTCGCTTTCAGCAAGATCTATTTCTACCTTCTTACGCTCTGTAATGTCTTCGAGAGTCGCTATTACTTCATAAGGAGGATTGTGTTTTATGACTGGATTAAATACTGCACGTAAAAATAGAGTCTTATTGCCAGTTACGGAAGTGTATATGTCTTCAAATACAGAGTATTTACCCTGCAATGCTTTTTTCAAAGCTTGACGCATGCCCGGCTGGCTGTCTTCTGATGTATGAAATCCGATTACTTTGCTTCTGTTTGAGCCCATCAAATCCAAAAAAATATTATTGCAGTCAGAAATTTTACCCTGAGTGTCGAAATGAACCATAGCCAATGGAGCATTCTCGAAAATGTTACGATATCTTGATTCACTGTCTTTCAACTGCTCAAGAGTATTGTATTTTGCGGTTATATCATTGCCTATGCACAGTATATTGGAAGGCGATCCGTCAAGATTTTTATTTACCTTTATCCGCCATGCAATCCATATGACTGATCCGTTTTCGTCGATGAATGGGTGTTCGTGAGGGCCGATTCCTTCACCAAAAAAACTTATTACCTTCTGAATTGAGTTCGTTGCGATTTCGGAGTCAGGGGTATCGGTCAGAATTGAAAGAAGTGGCAAGCCAACAAGTTTGGTCTTTGTTAATTTAAAGTGCTTCTGAGCAAAGCTGTTTGCAAAACTGATAATACCGTCTTTGTTTACGCGGAGAATGAACGAATTAGCATTTTCTACTAGTTCTCTATATTCTTTTTCGCTTTTTTCCAGTTTTTTGAAAAATGGGTCGCTGAAAAAGTAGAGGAGTATGACTCCCATAGTTATAAGAATTGCACCTACTAGGAAAACTTCAACCGTAACTACAAAGAAAGGTCTTTGTATTTCGGATAGATCGATTTTTGCGACCATCCCAATATCTTTTTTTAAGTTTTTTACAGGAGTAAATGCGGCAAGAACTATTTTGCCTCTGTAGTCTTTCGCAATAATGGTACCTGTTTTTCCCGCAAGAGCATTTTGCATTGGAATGGCATGATTAGAGTCTAATCCTAATTGGCTAAGTGGGTCGCCAGTAAGGACTCTGCGGCCGTCTACAACTAAGAAATTGATAGCATTGTCCGTTTTAATTGCTGTAGTAAATTCTCCACTCTTGCTCTCAACTTCAAATTGTTTTTGTGCTTTAGCCAGGCGTTCTATGACAGAGTCAAAATCATAAATAACCCCTAATCGATCTTCATCATGGTGAGAAAAAAACTCTGACGCCAAGCTCGCTTGGCTTTGGACTAACTCATGGAGTCTACGCCCTTGCTCATCAAGAAAAGTTCGATAGAGCATGTATGATTGTGTCACAGAGACAGATACTCCGATCAAAATTAAAATACTCGCGAGAATGATAAAATTTTTTTTGTTTTTATGCATTGTACTCACTTTAATGTTTTATTTTTTTCTTTCGACACAACGCCTTGATATGGTATAAATAAGATAGCATTAAGAGTTTAATTTTCAAGGTAAATCTCTAAAGAGAAATATGAGCCTATAGTTGAGGTGGGCATGAAAAAACTGGAATGGTCTGATGAACTAAGTCTTGGAGTTTGGAAATAGATGCTCAACACAAAGAGCTGCTGCGGATAGCTAATGGTTTGGTGCAGGCGGTGTCATTGAATCGACCAGAACGCACAATCCAACAAATAATTCTTCGATATTTTAGGTAAATAACACAACAACTGTTCGGATTTAATATGAAAGATTTAAGTAAAATGACAAGAGAAGAGCTTCTTGAAGAGGCAAGAAATCTTAGGCTTAGTCTCAATAAGACTGAGTCCCCCAGTTTAAATCTTAGTAATGCACTTTGCTGTTCGTTTGAGCCTCCTCATCAAATTGAGATTGACAGTCTCATAGAAGGGCTGTGGATGATTAATGAGAAAGGGGTGACTGTCTTTGTTAATAATACAATGGCTTCGATGCTTGGTTATGTCCCTGCGGAAATGATCGGGAAGCATCTTTTTCGTTTTGTAGAGGAAAGCAGGACTGAGCAGTGTAAAATGAGGCTCAAGCGCAGAAAGAAGGGTATTAAAGATATTTACGATTTTGCCCTCATGCATAAAAATAATAATCCTGTGTATGTCCGGATATCAAGTTCTCCTGTCAAAGATGAGGGAGGTAAGTATGCTGGCGCTATTGCCAGCATTGTTGACATAAGCGATATTCATCGGTTGCAAAGCAAGCTGCAAGCAGAGTTTGAAAATGCTCCAATAGGTATAGTTCATATGGACTTGCAGGGTAATATTTTGCGAGTCAACAAGGTTTTTGTGAAAATGATGGGATATTCTGAGGGTGAGTTAACTCAAAAGCACTTTTTGGATATCACTCATCCTCATGATCGAGAGGAATATCAGACCTATAAGGAGAGAGTGCTTTCGGGGCAAGCAGAGGAAAAACTTGTCAAGCGGCATATAACAAAAGAACAGTTGATTATATGGTTGGAAGTATCCTTTTCCGTTGAGCATAATGAGCATGGATATCCTGAATATACTGTTGCTTATATTGAAGATATAACCGCTCAAAAGAGGTCGGAGATGGTCCTTCAGGCTCGGCTGCACCTAATGCATTATGCGGCAACCAACTCATTGAATGATCTTTTAGTTGAAATTGCAAATGAAGTTGAGAAATTAACTGAGAGCAGTTTGGGGTTTTTTCACTTTTTGAATGCTGATGAAAGTTATGTCGACTTGAGAAGCTGGTCGTCAAAGACAACAAAAGAATCATGCAAGATAAAGGCTCCTAGTACTAATTACCCGTTGAGTGTAGCTGGCTTATGGGCTGATTGTGTCAGACAGAAACAGACAGTTATTCATAATGACTTTGAGTTAATACACAGAACAAGAAAGTTTCCCAAGGGGCATCCTCAAATCCAGAGAGAGTTAACAACTCCAATAATTAGGGAAAATCGGGTTGTTGGGGTTTTGGGGGTCGGGAATAAAATGACAACCTATACAGAGGAAGATGTCAGGATTGTAGAATTGCTGGCTGATTTTGCTTGGGATATTGCGGAGAGAAAAAGACATGAAGAGATTCTGAGAGAGAATGAGCGGAAGTTTAAAACGTATTTTGAATTGGGATTAGTTGGTATCGCTGTATTAAATCCTGATAGAAGTTGGGTATATTTCAATCAACAGTTATGCGATTTGTTCGGATATGCCAGAGAAGAACTTGTGAAATTCGATTGGACTGTTTTTACGCACCCTGATGATGTTGAGACAAACCTATCGTTTTATGAGGATATGATGACAGGAGTTGTTGATCAGTACCATATTGAGAAACGATATGTCCGAAAAGATAGAAGCATCATATATGCATCTGTATACACGACTTGCTCTCGTGATGTGGATGGCAGTGTTGACTTCATAATGGCCCATATCATGGATATAACTGATCGGGTTAAAGCTGAAAAGGAACTTCAGGAAGCAAAAGAAATTCAGGATAAGATTCTTGAAGGTATAGGGGCTGGAATTATTGTAATTGACCCGAAAACAAAGGTGATTGAATCAATTAATTCAGTGGCGCTGGAAATGTTTAAAGCTTCTGAAAATGAAGTTCTGGGAAGAACTTGTGATGTTTTTAAATGGAGAAATGTTGAGGGAAAACCGCTCCTATCTTGTCCGGCAGTTAATAATGATGTTGTAGATATGCAATTACGTGCTTCGTGCTTTGATGGTACTATACTGCCTATTTCAAAAACGGTCATAGTCACTAAACTCAAAGGTAAAAACAAGTTCTTTGAGATTGTTTTTGATACTACAGAGAGAAAAGACCTTGAAAGACGCTTGTCTCTTGCCCAAAAAATGGAAGCAATAGGAAATTTATCTTCCGGCATTGCTCATGAAATTAATACCCCTGCTCAGTACTTAGGGGATAATATCAAGTTTCTTAATGATAGCTTTGAATCAACATTAGATTTTATTTCCTTTGTTCGTGAATCCTGTGTAAAATTAGAACAAGTGTATTGTTCTGAAGTGGAAGATAAGTTTAAGGGTGAAGATCTTGACTATCTCTTGAGTGAAATACCAAAAGCCATTGAACAGTCGCAGGATGGAGTGCAACGAATAAGTTCTATAGTAAAGGCCATGAAGAGGTTTGCACATCCGGGAGCGAATTTACTGCAAAATATAGATATCAATTCAATAATTAAGAATACAGTTACAGTGTGTAGAAATGAATGGAAATATAATTCTAAAGTTGTTTTTGACTTGGATTCAAATCTTCCTCCAGTTCCTTGCTTTGCAAATGACATAAGCCAGGTGTTTTTAAATATTATAGTGAATGCAGCCCATGCAAACGCTGAAAAATATGCGGAAAGTAGTGAAGTTGGAACTATTTTAATAAAAACTTTTTTAGACAATAAAAATGTTGTTATAGAAATTGAAGATACTGGGCATGGTATTCTGGAAGAACTTTTACCGAAAATCTTTGACCCTTTTTTTACAACCAAGGAAGTGGGCAAAGGAACAGGGCAGGGCCTGACTCTGTGTTACTCAATTGTTACTGAAAAGCATAAAGGGACGATTGATTTTTCAAGCATAGTTGGAAATGGTACCATGTGTAGGATTGAATTACCTTTGTACAATATCGGGGAGATAAATGAGTTATAAAATAAGAGTTCTCTTCGTTGATGATGAGCCAAATGTGTTGGCTGCAATCAGAAGAATGCTTCGTTCAAAGCACAGTGAATGGGATATGGCTTTTGCCAAATCAGGAAAAGAATCCTTGGAACTATTTGCTGAAAATCCTTTTGATGTAGTTGTTTCAGACATCCGTATGCCAGAGATGGATGGAGCTGAACTTTTACAAAAAATTAAGGATGGATACCCGAATACAATTCGCATTGCATTATCGGGACAGGTCGGTCTTAATGAAGTGATTCGCAGTATCCGTGCTGTCCACCAATATATATCAAAGCCATGTGATGCAAATGACCTTGTAGCCAAAATTGAAGGTGCCATTAAATCACGTGAAGTTCTAAATGATGTGAAAATGCAAAAACTTGTGTCTGAGATAGATGCACTGCCGGTAATCCCTCATGTTTTTAAGTCAATTGAGGAAGAACTTAAATCTACAGAACCATCAATAAACAAAGTAGCCGAACTGATTTCACTGGATGTAGGTCTTGTGGCTAAGATTTTGAAGTTGATAAATTCTCCATATTTCGGGTTGCCTTCGCAGGTTAGTTCTATTTTTCAGGCAATTACCATGCTCGGCTTAGATACAATTAAAGCGTTAGTCTTGGGGACACACCTCTTCTCCATGTATGATGAAAAGACACTTCCGAGATTGTCACTGACAATGCTTTGGGAGCACAGTTTTAGAGTTTCCAACATCGCTCGTATAATCGCGGAATATGAAAACCTTGAACGTAGTAAAATTGTTAATCTTAGGATGGCAGGTCTCTTACACGATGTGGGAAAGTTGGTGCTAGCCAACAGCTTCCCTAATAAATATCAGAGGGTTATTGATTTAGTAGCGAGCGACGGTGAGGCTGTTGGTAAGTGTGAAAAGCAAGTGTTTGGGACAACCCATGCAGAGGTTGGGGCATATCTTATGGGCCTATGGGGGATGTCGGGAGAAATTGTGTATGGAATAGGTTATCATCATTCATATGAAGCCTGCGACTTGAGTACTCCTATGCTGGTGTCCATAGCAGATACTATTGACCACCAGTGTATTATTATAAACAAAGAATATATTCGAGGAGTTGTGAATCCAAATATTCTTAATGGTGGAGGTTCAGAAAAACTTAAGGAATGGGTAGATCATATTGCAAAGAACTGGGAAGGAGTTGTGGATTTCAATGTCCTTGATTCAGAAATAATTGATCAGCTGAGAAAGTAAGGGCGCGCTATGAAACTTAAAATTCTTCTTGTTGATGATGAGCCTAATGTTCTTTCTTCGTTGAAAAGACAACTGAGAAATTATTATGAGGTTCACACTGAGACAGATCCGGAGAAGGCTCTGATTGAAATGAATCCCCGCAAAGCTTATGCGGTGGTTGTTTCAGATTACAGAATGCCGCAGATGAATGGGATTGAGTTTTTAAAAGAAGTCAAGTTGCGTTGTCCTGAGACAACAAGAATGATTCTTACTGGATACGCTGATCTTGAGAACGCTATTGGAGCTGTTAATGACGGTCATGTTTTCAGGTTTCTTACTAAACCTTGCGAAAATAACGTGTTGCAGGAAAACCTTAAGGAGGCAGTTAACCAGTATGAATTAGTAACCGGAAAACGGGTTCTACTGGAAAAAACTCTGAAAGGAAGTGTCGAGCTACTCACTGAGATTACTTCGCTTGTTAACCCGGAAGCAGGTGCCAGAATCAACAGGGTGCGCCGTTACGTCCGGTATCTGGCAAATAAAAAAGGCGTGAAGGATCTTTGGCGTTATGACATGGCAACCATGCTTTCTCAGCTCGGAACTTTGATTTTGCCTCCCGGAACCATAGATACGCTAGTAAGCGGTGAAAAGTTGACTCCAGAGCAGTGCGAGATTTTCGAAATGCATCCTGTTGTTGCCAAAAGTCTTATTTCCAAGCTGCCGCGTTTGGGATCGATTGCTGAGATGATCTCATATCAGCTTAAAGGATTCGATGGTTCTGGAACACCTAGAGACGGGGTTGAGGGAGAGGATATACCTCTTGGAGGTAGGATTCTGCGCATAGCTCTTGATTACGACCTCTATCTTAACCTTGATGATAACCCCAGCCATGGTTTTGCCAAACTTGAAGAGATGGTTGAAGTCTATGATCCAGAACTTCTTTATTATCTTGAAGGTATGCTGGGTGTTGAGGCACGATATGAGGTTAAGTCCCTGAGTATTGCAGATTTATATCCAGGAATGATTCTTTATGACGACATTCTTTCAAGTAAGGGGGCGTTATTGTTAAGAAAGAGCCTTGAATTGGACAAAGATAAAATTGATAGAATTTATATGTTTGCAGAAAAAGTTGGCATAACGGAGCCAATTAGCGTTCTGGTTCCTAGTTAGGGAGGGGGTATGTCAGAAAGTTATACATCTGAGAAAGTTTTATTTGTTGATGATGAGCCGAACGTTTTAAAAAGCTATACAAGAGTTTTGCAGTCCAAATTTTCAGTGCATACCGCCTTGGGTGGGGAAGAGGCTCTTAAGGTTATGCGTGAAAGTGGGCTTTTTTTTACGGTGATAGTCTCAGATGTGAAGATGCCGGGTATGAACGGTATCGAGTTGCTTGAAAAAGTGAGAAAAATATATCCTGATACAGTAAGAATGGTTCTTACCGGTTATGCTGATCTTGAAATGGCAATGGACGCTGTGAATAAAGGGGATATCTTCAGATTTCTGACTAAGCCATGTGATGCTGACAGCCTTGCCGATGCAGTAATTTCTGGAATCAAGCAGTTCAGGATGGTTCAGGATTCGAGGGACCTTGAAGGCGTGCGTAAATTGAAAGAAGGGTTACACGGAACTCTGATGGCGTTTACCCGCCTAGTTGAATTTCGTGATCCATACACCGCAGGACATATGGATCGCACTGCAAATATTTCGGCAATGATCGCATCACGGATAGGAATGGATCCAGACACTATCGAAGGATTGCGTCTGGCTGCCCTTGTTCATGATATCGGTAAAATAGCTGTGCCGTCTGGGATATTGAATAAACCAGGGTCATTAAGTGAGGCGGAGTTTTCCATAATTAAGACTCATCCGATGGTTGGTGCAGAGATTTTTGAGACGCTAGTCACTCACTGGCCCATTCAACGAATTATTCGTGAGCATCACGAACGTATTGACGGTTCTGGCTACCCTTATGGCCTTAAAGATGATGAAATCCTTCTTGAGTCCAAAGTTCTTGCTGTATCTGATTTTATTGATGCCGTACTTACGGATAGGCCATACCGAAGAAGTCTGGCTAAAGAGAAAGTTATTCATTTGTTGGAACAAGGGAAAGGTATTAAGCTTGATACTGAATGCGTTGAAGTTGGTTTGGCTTTGATCAGAGAAGAGCGGATAAATGAAGACCTGTATCAGCAGGTATAAGTTTTTTTTGAACCATTTGGCGTCTTGTGGGTTAGCAGCTTTTGCAGGGTGTACAGAGCCACTTGAGAATCTTACAAATTATTGAAGCCCTCCCCTACTCACCTTTCCACCCAAAAAAACCATACGTAAAGAGAAAAGTATGCACCATGAGTGCAGAAACAAGCATACATGAAGAATTGGAGTGAGCAACGAAGGCAACGTAATCCACATTAAAAACAGAGCAAGACTTAGATTGTTATCCTGGAAACTATGGAACTTCACCCCACACCAAAGATGAATATTTTCCCTCAGCAGGAAGATTGCCACCTAGATCATTGCCGATGCTCAGTGATTTGAAAGTGGAAAGGGCAACCGGGGCGCATTTGCCACTATGATCTTTACCGTCAATGCTCAATTTAATCCCCCCGGCGTTCCATGAAACGTTTATTTCATGTATTGTTCCCTTCTTCCAATCCTTGATTTCCTGTCCGACTACGCAGGAAGGTTTGCCTTTTTCCCAGCGAATAAGTTGAAGAAAGTCTTGCGGGGTCTTTTCAAGATACATGGAGCCTCTATTCCAGTCCTGCCCATTGAAAGACAGCAACATCCGTTGCTGGCCGTCTCCGGCAGACCAGTCCGGGGTGAAAGTGAAGGAGACTTCACCGGAGACCGGGCCGGATGATTCATCCTTCGGTGCAACAGCAGTAAAGAATTGCTCGCGACCGGATACGAAACCTTCCCCTTTCATTGCTGATGTCCGTCTTCCCGACTGATCAAGATCGTACCAGTAAGTCGGCGAAGCCAGTCCGTTTTCATGCAGTTCAGATGATTGGGGTTCATTTATAGGCATCTGAAAAATCATCAGGTCATCATATTCTCCCGGAGCCGGGAATTTATTCTGATGATCCGCGCCAAGGTGCAAGGTCTTAAAGTCCGGCTGAAAAGGTTTCGGCAATCCGGTAATAGCGTACTGTTTTCCATCCACATAGAGAACAGCTTTCTTGCGTTCCCATACCAGAGTCAGCGTATGCCACTGCTTTGATAATTCAATTGGTGGTCCCTGAACCATGCCGCTGTAACCGTCTTTAAAGAAAATGGCCTGTAAGCGGTCATCAGAGGTCTGCTCCAGAAAAACCGATCCCTGATCCCATTTCGGACCTTTGCCCATGAAAAGCATGCGCTTGACTTTTTCGTCCTTCCATTGCGGAAAAATCCGAAAAGAAATTGCGCCTTCTCCGGCACGTGTCTTTTGCGCGAACCTGTAGCGCAACCTTGAGGCTGGTCCGGTTTTAAACGAATGCGGACCTGTCCGTTGGATGTCTTTGTTTTCAATAATCAAATTATCCGCCAGACCGGAAACAAGACTTGCCTTAACTCCTCCATTTGCTATGCCCTCATCGCCTTTGCGTAAATAATCCTGCATGCGTCCAGCATCATACTTAGTAGCCCGGATGGATTGAAAATGGACCAAAATGGGATTGGTCTTAACCCCTTCCTTAAAGTCTTTGTGCTGCTTAATAAGCCTGTTTTCCGAAAGCAGGGCCGGAACTTCCCCGCCGGGATCGGAGAAGAATTCATGGGCTTGAACCAGCCAGATGGTATCGTATTTGTCAGTCTCACCGCGCAGGTCCACATGGCTGAATGCCTGAATGATCCTAGGGTCACCATCATCAACAAAGTAGTAGGTAAACGGTTCGTATATCCATGGAGCACTAAGCACTACAGCTTCGCCGGGTTTGATATTTTCTTCAATGAACTTGGTCACCTCGCGCCATTGCTCTTTATCATAAGTTGTATAGTAGAGCCAAAGTCCGTGAGCTGTGGCAGCCAGAAACATGCCCACCACAGCCGAGCGCAGAAATATCGGCGCGAATCCGGACATGATCATCCCCAGAAACATGCAGAATCCGGGCAGAAACTGGATGGCGTAGCGTTCCACATAGATGGGTGAAAGAACTAACGAAATAGCAAAAGGCGTAAACACTGCGCCTAGAAACCAAAGGGCCAAAAAAAGTGCGCTTCGTGTTTCTGCCGGTATTTCGAGCGGTGTACTGAACCGTGTGCGCAGAGGCGGGATCAATTTAATTGCTGCAAATCCAAGCAGAACAAGTCCCGCAACTGCCAGAGGCAGTACTCCGCCTGCAAGCTGTATGAAAGTGCGCCATGCGGTAATATGGTCCGGGACCATGACCCATGAACCGGGGCCCTCCCCGCCCAATTTGGCCAGAACCTGCCGGACCAGAAAATACATCCATGGCCCGAACAGGACCAGTGCCCCGACATTCACGCCCACCCAATTTACGAATCGCTTAAACCGTTCACCGGGCCTGCCTGCCCAGTCCACAACATAATAAATTTGATGGAAGAGAATGATGAACACGGTGAAGGTATGGGTGTAGAGCATGAGAGAGACAGCTGCGGCGTAGTATATAAAATTGTATTTATCCTGCTTTTCTATAAACTTAAGCAGACCGTGACATGACATGAGGATAGCGCAGAGCAGCATTGTGTAGCTGCGTGCTTCCTGCGAAAAATTGATACCCATATAGGAAACCGCCAGAAATAACGCACCAAGCAGAGCACCATTGCGGTTCATCAATCTGTTACCGACCTTATAGGTCAGATAGACCGCCAGCACACCGAAAATGGCCGAGATCATGCGTAAGGCTGTTTCTGAGATACCGAAAATTTCAGTCCAGATATGCATGATGAAAAGATACAAAGGCGGGTGCACATCGCGGGCACAGTATTTTATGATTTCAGCGAAACTTTTTGTAGCATAGGCAACGGTTTGCCCTTCGTCGATCCACAAACTTTCGTCAGCAATGCCGTAAACACGCAAGACCGTAGCCAGCAGCAGGATTGCCCATAAAGTGTAGTCTGTTTTAATTTCAAGTTTTGTCATTGCATTATTCCATTCTCTATATCCAGTATCTTACGGGCAAACTTAAGCGTTTCCATGTCTGTTTTTAGTGCTTCTTTGAGCAGCTCGAGCATTTTGCTCGCTGTTGCGTACCAATTCTCCGGGGATTCGTTCAGTTCCAGCCCTCCTGGATCTTCCTTGCTGCGGGCGTAGAGTGCCCGGGCCGGTTCCGGGGACATACCGGGCAGATTCTCGCCGTATTGCTCGGCGGATTTGCGGGCAGGCAGGATGTATTTGTTTTTGAGGCGCATAAAATCGGCCCTTTCCGAGGTCAGGTGATGGAGTAGTTCAAGGGCCTGTTGTGGATGTTTAGTGCGTTTGTTGATTGCATAGCCGCGGGTCCAGATGTGGTTGACGCGGTGTGTTTCATGTCCCAGCATGGGTAGAAAACCGACAGTCACATGTTCCGGGTGTACCGGGAAGCCTACTCCCTTGGAAAGACTGAGCAAGTACCAGACGTAATTGCCGTTAATAGACATGCCCGCACGCCCGGAGCGGAATTCTCCCTCAGCCACAACATGGTCGAATTTGTCGTAATCAGGCTGATTCTCTTTTACCAGAATGGAGAATGTTTTGTAGGTGGCAATGTGAGCGGCAAGGCGATCTTCATCTTCCTGACCGTCCAGCACTATCTGAAGCAAGGTGTAATAAAACTTATAAAGATTAATCCCCTTGGAAGGGAAGATCAGCCCCTGAGTATTATGTTTCTTTTTTATGTAGCGGGTAGCGGCCACCAGCTCTTCAAGAGTTTGGGGCAAACCGGATTCCGGGAGCAGATCCTTGCGTCCGTAGAGGTATTGTACCCCGATGAGCGCAGGCAAACCGTATAATTCATTCCCGTATTTATAGCCAATTACAGCTGGTTGCAGGAAATCCATTTTTTCCCGGCGAGGAAGTGAGTCATACCATTTACCGATAGGCAAAAGTAACCCTTCCTGCGCGAAAGAGGCCGCCCAGCTTCCAGGCATTTCAATGATGTCCGGCTGTTCGGCTTTGGGATCACGCAGCATACGCAAGGCTTCTTCGTGGATGGTCCATTCGCTGTATTCCGGGATAACTTTAACCTTGATTTCCGGGTGGGTTTCCATGAAATCATTGATGGAGCCGATTTCTGTGCTGGTTTTATTAAAGCTTCGGTCAAAAACACGGTTCACATCCCCGTAAACGGTCAGCGTGACCGGATTTTCCTGAGTGGGAGATTTAGCGCAGCCTGTGAGCAGTATGAGAATAAACGCTAGAACCTGTAGCTGGTGAAATTTCATTGATTCCTCCTGTACATGGCGGCTTCAAGTATCAAGCCGTTTGTTTCAAGGGTTACGGCTTTATTGATTTCTCCGTTATCGTATTTCCCGGTCATGAATCCTTTTTCCGGGACTTGCAGGGTTGAAAGCTCCTGCACGAGTTTACGGGTGTAGGCTGTATTAAACAGAGCGTCCCAGCAGAACCCTGTTGCTGTGGAAGACCAAAACAGCGGTAGCGGTTTGTCTGAATATGGGCTGATGCACTGCCACTCGTTTTTTCCTCCGGAAGTGATTATCACGCTTTGTGCCACCCACGGACTTCGATCAATGCGTCCTGTATCAGCTGCGGTGAGCTTCCCTTTATTTTTGTATCGTGCAGCCTGAACTTCGTAGATGGAGCGGATCATGCGGTCCTGCTCGGAATCAGTCCTGCCCAGTTCCATGAGCATGAGTGTAAACGGGGTGGATGATATGGCCGGACCAGATTTATTAAACGGAACCTTGATCCCGTATATTTTCTTAAAACCGAGCTGCGGGCGGTAATCACGCACCTTCCACGCATCCAGATTCCAGAGTTTTAAAGCCTCGGCAGCGTATGACGGCAGACCGAATCCTGTTTCAGGTTGAAGCTGTTCCTTGTTTAAGTATACAGACAAGCTATTAATTATTCCGTCCTTGACCAGCCGCTCCGTACGCAAGCGTTGGAAGATTTTGTCGCAGGTGGATTTGAATTCGGGGTGTTCGTCAGCCGTCTTTTTTAGCCAGAGTAGCAAGCGGGCTATATCCGGCCCGTTCCAGCCGATTCCCGTTGATGAGGGCTTCTGGTCTTCTCCGACCATACGTGCCGAATCCGCAAAATAGAGTTTGTTGGGTAGCTCGTTATTGTAGAAATCCATAGAGGATAAAGTTTGAAGCATAAGTCCGGCCCGTTGCCGAAACTCAGCATCAGTGATGATTTCAAGACGATGGGCCGCATTGAGGGCCGCAAGAGAAGTTCCAATTTCCCAGACCGTGGTCATCGGGTACAGATCAAGACCGTTGTACAATCCGGTGGCGGGTTGGTAATTACGCTGAAAATACTTCCACGCGATACGCGCAGACCGCATGTATTGCTCGCTTACTGCGGTCTTTTTCTTTTGTGTCGAAGCCGCGTAGGAAGCTGCCGCTGCCGCGCTGCTGTGATCGTGGGGAACATCTTTTACATGAGATGGAACAGAGGGATTTTGACTCGGAATGGGGCGTGCCACCGGACTCTGCCCGATATTCTGTTCATTGAGTTTGCCGGAAGATTGCGGCTGCCCCCAGACGCCTTCAGAATATGGAATGACCGTAACCGGAGCTTCTGCACCGCCATCCATTTCATTCCAGATCTGGTCGGCGGTCATTTCGCGGCGTAGGCCCGGAGCGGGACGCTTGTAATGTTTAAGTCCGAAAAGTTTCCAAGTCGTGGAAAGCCGCCCTGCTTCCGGAGGCAGGTTCACTGCTGGTCCGGCAAATCCCGGCGACTGCCCTGCGCCCACTGCCGCAGGGCCGGAAGCCCCCAGCCTTGCCATTTCAAGCTGTTGGTCAAGGGTTGAGCGCACCTGTTGCCAGCTCATGCCTGCCCGGGCAAAACGTGCTGTTGCCATGCCCCAAGATTCATAAGCCCGTGCATTTCCGGCGTTTTCCGCTGCGCGGGAAGCCATAACAAAGACCAGACCGCTCACTTCGGGAGAAATACCGCGCAGGTTGCGGGCCAGATCATCCAGCAGCAAGGCTGACGGATCATATTTGCCGTTTTTATAGAGACCTACAGCTTCAGCAAAAGTCGGGCTTGAAACAAGCTGGCCCAGACCGTCAAAGGCTGCGTGGGCCGGATTTACAGTAGATGCCGCTAACATGAGCAGCATGAATATGGTTATGCGCAAGGACTTAAACATCATATGTCCTCCCTTTCCCTGCCCGGCAGGCAGCGGGGATAGTCGCTCATGGGTAATTCTTTACGCAGGTAAAAATCTATATAACTCGGTTCCTTGGCGACCCGCACCAAAGCTCCGTCCAGACGGTGCAATAGGGCCTCAAGGACCACCGCGTTTGTTTCCAGCACCATTACTTTATTGATCCGCCAGTTTTTTTCATAGCGGCCCTCAAACCAGCCGCGCCCTTCTTCAAAGAAACAGCAAGCTGCGGCAGCCATAATGAATTTTGTGTAATCCGTATCCCAGATGGACCACATGCCGAAAATTGCCCGGGTAGAAAACATTGCCAG
This sequence comes from Marinifilum sp. JC120, assembly GCA_004923195.1. Taxonomy (NCBI): domain Bacteria; kingdom Pseudomonadati; phylum Bacteroidota; class Bacteroidia; order Marinilabiliales; family Marinifilaceae; genus Marinifilum; species Marinifilum sp. JC120. Next base: position 74,686 of record RDSB01000020.1, read on the forward strand.
ATCATAATGCATCTCACCACCACGGGAGATGGTCGGCCAGAGCTTACCCTCGGCAGTGATAGTACCGATGACTGCATAGGGAGGTTTATCGACTCCGTTTTCGCTTCGGGCAGTCATGATCCCCTCACGACGGTAACGCTCTTCCTGAATCTCATAAATTCCACGGGCCAGATTGCAACGTTCAAGAGCGTCGTCCCCGCTATGATGTTCTTCCGGCACGCCCACATCCGAATATCCGAATTCCATTCCTTCAAGCAGAAACGGAGTCGAAGTAAGATAGACCGGAACCCCGGTAGTAATGGAATCGCGAGGGTCATAAGGAATTTTCCTGCCATATATTTCAATATAGCGAAGCGGAGAAGGCACAGAGGATTTCACATCAATACCCCACATTTCATAACCGCGTGCGGCGTAACCTTCCCAGCCCAACCGTCCTTCGTGGATGAATTCAGTCTTACCGTTCACGAACCGCCCACTGCGCAACGTACCGTCTTTGTCGATGACCATGCAAAAATTCCAGCGCAACACAGCGCGGTCTACACCTTCGGCAAAGAGGGGGTATTTTGTTTTCAACACCCGCAGCCAGATCAGAAGCCGCCCGATATCCATGGAGGAAAATCCGGCCTTGCCCGGTTTCATATCAAACCCGACCATGCGCCCGGTGTGTGAATTATAAATAAGATTGGGCAACTCCCCGGCGTAAAGTTCCATGGCATTGAGCCATTCCACCAGTTTACCCACCCGCTGACAGAACCGCCTTTCATCTAAAAGATCCATCTCGTGAGCAGAAATCAATGCCGAAAGATAAGCTGCAATTTCTCCAATGGACGTATAGGGATAGTTTTCCGCCGCATTAACCAGCCCGGTCTGCGGATTGTAATTTTTCTCAAAATATGTCCATGCCACCTCCGCAAACAATTGTCCGCGATCAGACAAACGATGGCAGTCTGTAAGCACAATATCTCCACGGTCATCGCCAAAGTCGAAACCGCATTTGACTGTCTCGTAAACAGCACCGCACCCTGCCAGCAGCATAAGCAGGCATAGCGAGAATATGACAATCGTCCGTTTTAGCATCTAATCTCCATTCAACACGGCGAAGCCCTAATAAAAGTTTTTGAAGAGTCCAGAGAAACTTTTTCCAAAAAGTTTCTTTGGCCCCCGGAGGGCCGCCGGAGGCATCCTATGGATCATACTTATGTATCGTAATATACGGCTGATACTTCCATGGCGGTAAGGCCTTGGAAGGCAGCGAGTTGTTTTCAAAAAACTTGTTCCAATAACTTTTTTTGTTACTGTACTTAAGCAGTTTGCCCTGCGCCTTGTAGAGCAGTATTTCCATGATTACCCCGTTCCCATTCATGGTGATGGCCCGGTTAATCTTGCCGGTCTTTTCGTACCGGCCCACGTAAAATCCTTTGCCCGGCTCGAACATGGTTGAGGCTACCTCGGCTAAAAGATCAGTGTAATCAGACTTGAAAAGCACCCACAGCCCGAGGGCTGCCTTGGTGTTCAGGCAAGCAAGCTCAGGCATGGCCTTACCTTCGTGGCTCATGGTCGCATAGGGAATACCGTGCCCGAGGATGGTGTCGTAGACAAAATACGGGGCCTGATCCACGGCATCCTCGGTCTTGGCAGTGAGGATTCCGGTATTAAGGAACCGCCCTTCCTGCGCTTTGTAGACCGCCCATGCAAACTTGGCCTGCATGGGATCGGTATGCTTATGCACGTTGGTGTTATGATTTTCAGGCAAGTCCCAATTGTGTTCAATGCCGTCGAGTACGAAATTTTCAGTAACCACAAAATTCGGAGCATGCTCGTTTTCAGGATCACGGGCATCAAAGGGAATGGGCACACCGTAAATGGTGACAGTAGAATAAGGATGGATCTTGGAGGCGGCGGTAGTGTCCGCTCCCCAAAGCCCGAATCCGCGTGCGGCGTATTCCTCGTAACCGAGCCGTCCTTCAGCGTAATGGATAAGGTTGTTCTCATCGCGCTGGTAGTAACTGGCTCCGAACATGGTTCCGTTGCGGTCCATGAGCTTGGTCCAATTCCAGCGCATTACCGCGCGGTCAATCTGTTCCGCATATTCGGGGTGACGTTCTTTGATGATACGTAACCATATGAGCAGCCTGCCAAGATCAAGAGCGGACCAGCCGAGCGCGCCGGGTTGATTTGACCAATCAACCATGGCTCCGTTGTCCGCACTATAAAACTGATTGGGCAGGTCGCCCCGGAAAAGTTCCATGACATTAAGCCATGAGATGATCTTGCGCATGCGCGAATCAAATTCTTTGTCATCAATTAGTCCCAGTTCATTGGCTGAAAGGATAGCCCCCATGTGTGCGGAAAGGTCCCACATGGTAAAAGGGGAATAATTGGGCTGTGCCCCGGCCAATCCGGTTTCAGGATTTACATTGTTCTGAAAGTAACTCCATGCGGTCTTGGCCCATTCCATTTCACGTTCAGTAAGCGGTCCTTGGCGTGGAATCTGGCGCGCGGCAGGCTTGATCTCCGCCATACATGTAGCGGCGGAACCGAGCAGCGCAATCAGCATGCTCAGGGTAAATATATATTTTATTCCCCGTAAAATCATGGGCGCGGCTCCGCTTTTCTGGTGTCCAGCATGGGCTGGAATTGCTGCTGGAATTTTGCCGGAGGCAGGCCTTGTGCTTCGAATGATTCCGCTTCAAGGGTTAGCTCCCAGTATCCGGGCTGGGAGGCAGGCTTGAAAAGCGGTCCGTTAAGAATAAAGGCCAGCGATTCAAGAATAACGGCATTGTCGTTCAGGGAAATGGCCTTATTGGTTGCGCCACCGTCTTCGTATGATCCGGCATACCAGCCTCCATACTGGTCAAAGAGCGAATTTACGGAATCCATAAGCAGGTCGGTGTACGGCCCTTCAAACATGGACCAGAGCTGGAAAGATGCACTGGTTGATATGCAAGCCTGCCCCGGCTGGGGATTGCCGGACTTATCCATGGTGGCGAATGGATCTCCCAGAGCGAAAACCGAATCGATCACAAAATATGGTGGACGATCAAGATTGTGAGCTGATCGTGCTGTGAGCATCCCTTCAACCTTGTAACGCGATTTCTGAACAGCGTAGAGTGCCTGGGCCAGTTGCAACGACTTTTGATCAACTTCCCAAGTTTCATAGTCGGTACCTTTCATGGGAATCAACCAATCGAACTCCATGCCGTCCAGCAACGGCGCAGTTGTGGTCACTGCTCCGGTCTGACGCGGCTCACCCTGCGGGCGCGGGATGGGTGAAATATGGGAGTAGCGGTTATCAAAGGGCAGCAGGATGTTGTTGACGGTAATTAAAGAAGTCTTGCCCGACTGTATCGAGGCATCAATTTTAAAACCCCAGAGAGCAAAACCCTTGGCTGCGTATTGCAGCTCTCCGAAACGGCCTTCACGGTATGAATGAAGCCCCCCGTCCCGATAATAGGAACCGTAAAGCAATCCATCGGCATCAATTAGTTTTCGGAAATTCCAACGCAGCACCGCGCGGTCAATGGCGGCAGCGTGGGTGGGAAATTCATTGCGCACAATACGCAGCAAGATCAACAAACGTCCGATATCGAGGGCTGAATGTCCGTCCTCTCCGGGCTGGCTGACTCCGTTCAGGGATTGCCCGGTACGTCCGCTATAGAAGGTGTTCGGCAACCCGAGTGAGTTGAGTTGCATCTTGTTAAGCCATGTAACCAGCTTGGTCATGCGTTCGTGAAATTCAATATCCGCCAGCACGCCGATCCGCTTAGCGCAAGTCAGTGCAGCGAGATATCCGGCTATATTATCCATAGTCAGGGTGTCACTGCCCACCGCACCCTGCGGAAGTCCTGTTTCCGGGAAAACCGTGCGGGTGAAGTAAGCCCATGCGTAGCTGGCCATTTCGTGCTGTTTTTCCGTCAGTTGTGCCGGTTCATTTTTGGACCAGAAAGAATTGGCAGAGACAGCTCGGCGCGGTTTGATTTCAGCAGTTGCAGTACGGTAAGCGAATGCATCACTTTTGCTGCTGTGCATGTAATTTTTACAGCCACAAACGAACAGCAACAAGACCATAAAAGCAAGTTTTGATGCGCTACGCGCTTTTTTGATGATCGCATTTCGCCTCCGGCGGGCAAAGGGGATAATCCCCTTTGCAATCCCTAAGGGTGGTGTCTGCGTATAATTTCTTTTGTTCATCATCAAAAATTCACCATTCCATATATCTTGGTCCCCATGGGGGCCTTGTTTTGCTCGGTTTGTCTCTTTTGCGTCCACTGTCCCGCCCAGTGAAAAATTCCCAGATGGCTTGAAGGTCAAAATTATAACCGAAGAAAATCGAGCCATCCATTAAGTCACCGTCCTTAGCATTGTTGCCCCAAGGAAAACCGTTGGGGGCATAACTTGAATAGGCTAGTATAAACCCGCCCGGAGACCAGTCGTAATATCCGAAACCGTAGGTAAAATCCGGGTCCCCGGCTGTGGTCTGGGACGAATCCGGGTACAGGTTGCCCTGCGCCCATGCACTGACATTTCCCCAGATTGGTATTGAAAAGCCAATCCCAAACCATTGTTTCCACCACTTACCCTGCTGATATTCCGGAGTCAGGTTGTAAGAGGTCCAACCTAAAATTCGGGCCTCATCATCCGGATGCAGCAAACGCACGATCTTTTCAGGAACCTCAAACCTGTAAGTAGTGGTGATGGTTCCCTGATTGAGGTCGGTGAAATCCTCCCCGGATTTGGGCGAAAGTCTGTTTCCGCCGTAATTAGAATATTCAATGGACAAAGTATCCGGAGCGTAATTTGCAACCCCGAAGCTGTAGCTGAAATCCGGTTCGTACCCCTGCTGGTAATTGGAGTCCGCGTACTGGTAAAAAGTCAGCCTACCGTAGTAAGGCGAGAGTCCGTTGAACCCGATGGTCTGGGTAAAGGACTGTTTGACAATTTCTTTGGGAGAATTGCCGTCCTTGTTGGACTGCTTTATACTTGTCACTGCCGTGGTGTAGCCCACGTTGATGGACATCTCCCGGGCCAGCACCTCACCGAACGAGCTTTTGCCATTAAATTTTTCCGTATCGATTTTAAAAGAACGTTCCAGCATGTCCCAGAAACTCCAGCCTTTTTCATCTGCTCCGTACAGTCTTTTCAAGCCCGGTTCAGGGATATCCTGCATGTAAAGGTCGGATGCGTGGCAGGGGGTGCAAAAAAAAAGCACCAGTAAAATTAGCCCTGTACACAACCTACCAATTCTCATTTTCGCCTAAAGCCCTCCTTTGCCCTGAATGCGCAGAAAGGGGCCGAATTTTTTGTAATAAAGGGTTTCCAGAATAATCCCATTGGTGTTGCAGGTATTGACCGCGTTCACCCGCCCGTCATCTTCATAGATTCCGGCGTAAAAGCCATTTTCCTCTGTTGTTAAAACTGAAATTTTATCAACCAGTTTTGCGGTGTAGTCTGTTTCGTATAAAGAATGCCACCCCAGCGCGCCTTTGGTGGAAAGGGTCCGCCAATCCGGGGACTGCATGCCTTCGGAGGTGATGCAGGCCCACTTTTTACCTTCGCCGTAAACCGTGTTGTAAACAAAGTACGGATCTTCACTGAGCGCGGTTTCAGTCACCGCAGTGAGGATGCCTTCATTCTCGTACCGTTTTTCCTGTGCAAGATAGATGCGGTAGGCAAATTCCCTTGAGTAATGATCAAAGCCGAATTCAATGCCGTCCAAAATATACGGTTCACTGAGCGCGTAGGTATGCGCCCCGAAAATAGCCGAGGTCCGCACATCCACCGGAACTTCCACACCTTCGATCTCCACCAGCCCGGTATAGTCGAGGTAATTGTAGGCCGCGCTGATGTCGAAACCGAGCAAGGCAAAAGATTTGGATACGTATTCCTCGTAACCAAGACGCCCTTCCTGATTCAGCTCTTCAGCTCCGTTTTTGTAGGTCACTCCGTAAAGCACTCCGTCTTTGAACATGCGGGTGTAATCCCAACGCGAGATTATTTTGCGCACTCGTGGGGTATATTCGCTGTACTCGTAAAGAATGACATTCAAAGGAACAAACAACCGACCGATATCAATGGCACTCCAGCCGGTCCCGGTTTCGGAAGGTTTGTTCTGGTAGTCGGTCATGGAAAGCGACTTGGTATCGTATGCTTTGTTGGGCAACTCTCCGTTATAAAGCGGAATGCGCTCAAGGGCGTCCAGGGCCTTTTCCATGCGGGTATGGAATTCTGCGTCTTCAATAATTTCCAGCCGGTGGGCCGAGATCAATCCCAGCAGATAGGATGCGGTATCCCAGAGAGTTGTGAAATGGAATCCGGCAACAGAATCAGCCAGCCCGGTATCAGCGTTATAGTTGGTCTCGAAATATTTCCAAGCTGTGCGAGCCATGGTCATTTCTTCAGAAGAAAGATTGCGCAGGGGCGGACGGGGAATATCTTCGGTGAATTCCACGGCGAGCACGGCCCGTCCGTTTTCGTCCGTCCCTGCTAGGGTACGTCTTTCCTGAATGTGACTTAGGTCCGTCAGGAAAAATATAATGAATCCGGTGCTGATCAAGCCCAGAATTACCGCGATCTGACTGCGCATTTCCATAATTTGTATTTTCAGGGTCATATTATGCCTCTGGCAGCCCTGCCGGGGGCCTTAAACCCTTTTTGTAAAAAGGGTTTAAAAATCCCAAAAAATTTTAGTAAGGCTTCGCCATGTAGGGTCTGAGATTGTACTTTGTTATTCATAACAGCCTACTCTCGTCTGTTTTCCATGTAGCGGCCCGAACAATTACCATCAGTGATGACATGTTCAGCATCGACCAGAATGTTGCGATGATAAAACCCAGCAGATCATATTCATAACCTAGGGCCATACGGCCCAGATACCAGATGATCCCGGCCACGTTCAGCGCGATTACAAATAGTTGCGGCCTGACCAGATCAAGCCGCGCTTCACTTGATCCTGTTTTAGGTGTGACCTTGAATTTGATGGTCTTGCCTATCAATACCGTCCAGATAGCCTTGATGTTCAGGGGGAAGAAGGCCACGTAATATTGCACGTTACGCAACGTGTTCACTCCCCAAGTTCCGAGCATAAAAGTGATCTGGCTGATCAACTGGAAGCTTAGAATATGAATGAAGAAATCAAGATCAAATCCTTTAACCGGAACCAAACCGGTAAAGTAAAAAATAGGCGGAGTGATCAGGAAAACCATCATCCAGAAAGCAGCAAAATATGAAAAAGTGGAAGCAAAATACATCATCCGCTGCCCTGTGTTCAGCCCTGGCAGAGTAGCCGGATTATCCCGGCGCAGCAGATCCAGAGTGCCTCCGGCATATTTGAAATTCTGGGTCAGGTAGGCCTCAAGATCTTGCGGGGAGAGCATTTTGGAAAGCACTTCCGCATGGTGGATGGATTTCCAGTCCCGACTACGGTCCGCATGCAGCAGCATGGAGGTGTAGATGTCTTCTGAGACGTGATATTTGTAGGGCGTAACCTCGGTATCGCTCATGAAGCCGCGCGCTGCACCCAGCCGGACTGCTTCGGCAAGTTCCGGGTCAGCCATATCTTTGCTGGCCTCGTTGGCGTGATTTTCCACTTCGTCCATATAACGCAGCAGAGCCGCGCGTAAAACAGCTTCGCGTCGATGTAATGACCCTGCTCCGCAGCAAAATGAAGCATTGTAATTCATACGCCGCCTCTGGATGCAGTCATAAAACATTCTTGGATCACTGCCGAAAATGTCTTTACCCACATGAATTTTGCCGATCATCCGTTCAATAAAAGCACCAAACTTGCCAACCCTTGAACCAAGCTTACGCTTAAGAAAAGATTCCAGACCTTCACCTTCGGGAATGTCGTAAAACCATTGCGGGGTCTGGACCCATGCCACGTCCGGGTCGCGGAAATATCCCATGGTCCGTTCAAGAAATTGCGGGAAAGGACGAGTATCGGCATCAAGAATTACGATAATGTCTCCATGGGTCATCTCCATGGCGTTACGCAGGTTCCCGGCCTTAAAGCCCCGGTTATCCGTGCGGGTAATATAATTGACACCCTCTTCTATTGCCACTGCGCGCATTTCCTCGCGTTTGCCGTCATCCAGCACGTGAATTTTGATATCCGCCGGGTGGGGGTAGCTGACCTTCTTGGAGTCGCGGATGGAGTAGCGCACCAATTCGGGGTCTTCCGTGTAGGTGGGCAGGAAGATATCAATGCTTATGGGCCGATCTTCAGGCGGTCTTTCATTCTCGGCCATAATCTCGCTGATCATGGCCGGGATCGGTTTGATAGGTTCATCCTTGTGCGCCCAGAGGTTTACGATAAACAGAGCCGTGCTTAGGAAAGCCAGAGTCTCAGCCAAGGCCAGCGGAATTGAAAACCAAAGAGCTTCCGTGTTCAGGGAATAGAACCAGCGCCAGTGAAAATACCAGACGCCCATGGCAATGTTGATGGTCGCCAAATACTGGTACAGGAACTCCCGTCCCGCCGAAAACGGCACCGGGCGGTACGGTTTCCTGTGTTCATATTCCGAGAAGTAGAAATCTTTCATGGTCGATTAGTACCCTTCCAGTGCGTCCTTCTCGCAGGGGAAGCTTTGAAGAACTTTATCCAGTCTTGTGAGCCGCAACAGTTCTTCTACTTGCTCCTTTACGTCACATAACTTGATGTCCCCTTTTACACCGACCTGCCGCATTGCGGAGATGATTGCTCCAAGCCCGGAACTGTCGATGAAATCCACATTTTCCAAATTAAGCAATAAGCGCAGATTACCATCTTCAATTAGCTTGAGCAGAGTGTTTTTAAAATCAACAGCAGTGCTGGCATCAAGGCGATGGGTACCGGGCTTAATCACGCAGATGTCATTTACGTTTCTAATATCAACTTTCAGCATATCAATTTCTCCTCTTACAAATTCCTATGCAACATCCGAATGCGCATCACATCCATGAACATGCGGATTGAATCGCGCAACGGGTCCACTTTTGATCCTTCGGCATGTTCCCATTTAACGGGCACTTCTTCGATGCAGTATCCAAGCTTGCGGGCCAGAAAAAGCTGCTCCACATCAAAGCTGAACCCGTACAGCTTCTGCTTGTCGGCAATCTGGTGGGCCACCTCGTTGCGGAAGACTTTGAATCCGCACTGGGTGTCCTTGATGCCGCGAATAGCGAACAGTCCTACCACTGAGTTAAAGATGAAACTCATCAAATCGCGGTAAAAAGGTTTCTTTTCAACTTCCGATTCCGCCATACGCCTTGAGCCGATGGCGATATCGCAGCCCTGTTCGAGCACGGGCAAAAGCTTGTCGATTTCCCCAATGGGCGTGGATAGGTCGGCATCGGAAAAGAGCACGAATTTTCCTTTGGCGCGCAGCATGCCGCGGGCCACGGAAAAGCCTTTGCCTACATTTTTTACATTTTCCATAATGGCACTGACATTCTGCTCCTTCATCTCCTGATTGTAGATATCCACAGTCTTGACCACTTCGGTGGTCCAGTCCCGACTGCCGTCATCCACGATGATGATCTCGCTTCTATACGGTTGTCCGTCGAGGAACTCCTTTACCGTGTATAGAGTATCGGCAATGCGCTCCTGTTCGTTGTAGGCCGGGATGACCACTGAAAGGTAATATTCAAAGTTTTTATCGCTCATGAGAAACCTCATTTTTTTGCCGTGAAGACAACTCCTACCGATATTACCAGAATTCCGGCCCAACGTGTTGCGGAAATTGAGTCCCCGAACATCCACCAAGAGCCGATAGCCACCAGCACATAACCGGAACTAAGCAACGGGTAGGCATAACTGAGATCAAGGCGGCTTAAGACCGCCACCCATATCATCATAGCCAAGCCATATGAAACAAGACCGCCGAATACCCACGGTTGAAAGACAATGGCAAAAGCGGTCATGATGGATGGCTCGCCCAACGGGCCGAGCACGGTCATGCCCTTTTTCATGAAAAGCTGTCCCAAAACACCGAGAATTACTGAGCAGGCAACAAGAAGGTAAGATTTCATAGTCTAACTCCTTGAGATTAGGACTATGCCCAGTATGATGGTTGCAATGCCGATGTAGCGATGCATGGGAATTTCCTCTTTAAAAAAATATTTTGAGGCGATGGTTACCAGCACGTAGCCGAGGCTCATCATTGGATAGGCAAGGCTTAGCTCCATGCGAGAAAGAACCATGAGCCAGAGAAATGCCCCTAGTCCAAGGGCGGTGATTCCCATGAATATATGGATGTTTGCCGCGGCGGCGAGAACTGATTTACCCCCGGACATTTCTTCCTTAATCCGCACCGCCCCCAGTTTCTGGAAAATCTGGCCCAGAGTGGTCATGGTAACTGAGAGGACTACGAGCAGGTATTCCATTTATATATCCCCTTTGGGTGCAAATTGTTTTTCCATGGTCAGGATATTTCCGTCTTGTCTGCGTTCATATTTGACCGAGTCCATGACCTGCTTGATCAAAAATAGACCGTAGCCGCCTTCTTGCGGAACATCCAAATCAGGAGTTTGGATCAGTTCAAAATCAAAGCCAGGACCGGAATCCTCCACTTCAATAATCAATTTGATTCCATTTGAGATTAAACGCAGGGCAATGCTGGAATCCTTTGGAGAATTGCTATGCCGGATAGCGTTTGAGACTGCTTCTGAAACAGCAAGATCAATATCCTGCCCGGTTTTATTATCCATGGGCAGTATGGTCCTGCACTGCCTGACCATTTCTGCACTTATAGACAGGTTTTTCAAATCAGCACTGAACCGACGATTCATAAAAAATTGGCCGTTCATGATCTTCCCCCTGTACTGCGCAGGATATGGATAGTGATTTCCGGAGGACAATTGAATCGGGCCTGCACACCGGAACACCCGGCCCCGCGTGAGGTGTAACCGTGCATATTGCCATACTTCCATTTGCCGGTAGTCATGGTACGCGGACAATTGGCATGGGTGATGATGGGGATACCGCCCGGCAAACAGATCTGTCCGCCGTGAGTGTGTCCGCATAGGTAGAGGTCAACTTCCTGCTGCGCAGCTTCGGAGTACAGTTCCGGGGAATGACTGAGCAGTATGGTAGGCAGATTTTTTATTTTGGAACGAAAAGCACGTTTTAAGTCATGGGTACCATAAAAATGAGGATCATCCACCCCGGCAAGAAAGAGCTCGGCATCGTTGTATTTGATGACCTCACCCTCATTGAGCAGCATACGTACCCCACTTTCCTCAAGGTCCGGGATCTGTTCAATGAAATCGTGATTTCCCAGTATACCGTATACCCCGTGGGAAGCGTTTATCTGGGTAACTAGTCGGGACATGCCTATAGCGGATGGCTCATGGCTATAGTGGGTCAGCAAACGATAATCCCCGGTAAGCACACAGAGGTCACAACGCAAAGGGGCAATCATGGAAAATAAAGCCTCCCCGCCGTCAATGAAACCATCGATGTGGATGTCGGTCAGGTGCAGTATCCTAAGTTCGTCAAGCGGTTCCGGTAATCCGGGAATATAGACTTCATTTTTTACTATTTTAAAATCCAGACTGTTACGCCTGCCCCGTTCGCGCATCCTACTTAAGCGCAATGCCGTATCCACAAAATTTATGAATGTATCCAAATTTTCCAGATGAATGCGTCCGAACCCTTTGCCGTATATTGAAGCGGCATGGTCAACCTGCATCCTTAAACGTCGGGAGACAGTTTCTTCACCCATGCGCCGGGCCATAGAAGAATAAAGGTCGTACGGCAGGAAATTGGAACTCATGATTGTTCCTCGGAGAATTCAAGGCAGCACAGAGTTACATCATCTTGCAGGGGGTGATTATCGCCAAAGGCCAGCATTTCATTATAAATACAATCCAGCAGAGGTTTTGACCCTTCCCTGTTATGGTCAAGCACGCAGGATTCAAGGCGTGGTGATCCGAATTGCTCTCTACTTGGAGATTCATATTCTGAAATTCCGTCGGTGTAGCTGATGAGACGGTCTCCGGGAGAGAATGAGACGGTTTCCTGTTCAAAGGGAATACCTGCTCCGACCCCGATAACGCTCCCGCCTTTTTCAAGATGCTCAATACTCCCGTCTTTGCGCAATAGAAGTGGGGGAAGGTGTCCGGCACTGCTGTAGGTCAAAGTTTGTTCGGATTTACTGACCACTCCGTAGAACATGGTGAAATGTTTGTTCATCCGTTCAATAGGGAAGTCCGCATCCAGCTGCCGGAGCAGGTCAGACGGTGGAATAATCGTATTATGCTGCCCGGTGAAGTGGTCCGAACGCGAAAGAAGCCGCGCTACGGAAACAGCCGCCAAGGCGGCCGAAACACCGTGTCCGCTGATGTCCATGAGATAAAAAGCGGTGTGATTATCATCCAACTCCACTAGATTAAACATATCACCGCCCACATAGTCGCTCGGCTTAAACAGCCAGTTCAGGCAGACCCGGCCTAAAGAACAGCTCTTTTGCGGAAGAAAGCTGTGTTGGATGAATGCGGCGGCTGCAAGATCTTCCTTGATAATACGGGCTTTTTGTTTGTTTCCGGTAATCAATTTATGCTGTTTCAGCCCGGCGTTGATGACGCTGGTGATTGTGTCACGTTCCGCAGGCTTGGTCAGGAAGCGGAAAACATGTCCCTGATTGAGAGCTGTTACAGCAGCCTTGATATCCGCATGGCCGGTCAGAATTACCCCGATAGCGTCTTCATCCAGCTTTTCAATTTCCGCAAGGAATTCCAGCCCGTCCATATCCGGCATTTTAAGGTCGGATACAACAACGGGATACGGGCCGTTTTCTTTGAATAGTGCCAACCCTTTTTCGGGATGGTCGGCAGTATCAATTTTAAATTCTTTACGCAGCAGACTACGAAAGGAAGTGAGTATATTCGGGTCGTCGTCAACAAAGAGAATTCTGGGCTTCATCTGTGCAAACCTCAGCAAATCTGTATAGAGTTAAGCTTTGGTATGATAATAGTCTAAATTCTGGCAAAAGGTCTATTAAATAAATAATTTTTTAGGGTTAAGGCTATATTGAGGACATAGTAAGAAGCTCTCATTATTGACCGATACTCTTATAATACAGGACCTTGAGTAATTAACTGAGAGGCAGCCGGATTGTGAAAGTTGTACCTTCTCCTTGAAAGGACTCAAGGTCTATGGTTCCGCCATGCTTGCTAATTATAATGTCGTGGACAATAGCAAGCCCTTGCCCGCTGCCTTCTCCTACCCTTTTGGTAGTAAAAAATGGCTCGAATATTTTATCTTTGACCGATTCGGGAATACCGGCCCCGTCATCGCTTATGCTGATTAAAACCTCATCACCTTCCAAATATGTTGAAATAATTATTTTCCCGGTTTGACCTGAGCCTTCATATTTGTCTTTGATGGCATGTGCGGCGTTGACGATCATATTCAGTAGGACCTGATTTATATTGCCTTGAAAGCATTTTACCAACGGAATTTCTCCAAGCTGCATTTCTATTTTCGCAAAATACTTCCATTCATTGCGCGAAACCGCAGCCGTGGTGGTGATCAGATTATTAATGTCCGCGGGTTGTTTTTTCTGTTGTCCGGGATGTGAAAAATCTTTCATTGCCTGCACGATTCCGGCAACACGGCTGACTCCTTCTTGAGCTCGGTCGCATGATTCCGGAATTTCATTGACAATAAATCCAAGGTCTTCATCTTCCGCCATACGGTCCCGTTCATTCAGCAAATCCGGAAAAAGCCCGGCCTTGCGGCACTCATAAAGAATGCGACTATCCATTTCGTGGATTTTTAGGAAATCGGCAAATGCTTCCTTTTGAAAATGGACCGAGTTACCCACGTACTGAATGGGAGTGTTGATCTCGTGAGCGATGCCGGATGCCAGTCTGCCAATAGACTCAAGCTTGCGGGCCATTTCCAACTTGCGTTCAAGGTTTTTACGTTCTGAAATATCAAACAAAATTACCGCCAGATGTGGACGGGAACCTATGGTGATAGGCAACACATGGCGGGTAACGGGCAACGTGTGACTGTCATTACCGATTATCACGGTTTCTCTGGTTGATTCTGTTTCATACGATTTGGGGCAGATTTCTTCCTGATACTTACCTTGACTGGCAAAAATTCTATCGCAATTGCGGCCTACCATTTGCCCCCTTGCCAAACCGAACATGATTTCCGCTATTGTATTTGTTTCGGCAATAATCCTTTTTTCGAGGTCGATAATGAGAAAGGCAGCGGAAATTCCATCCAGTAAAGAACGTAACAATTCCCGGTTCTGGCGCATTTCCATTTCGGCTTTTTTGCGCTCAGCCACCTCCACGGTAAGTTCTTCGGTTTTGCGGGTCAGGTCAGCGGTGCGTTCATCAACCAATTGCTCTAACTGTTCGTTGAGCATCCGAAGCTGTCTTTCCTGTTCTTTACGTTCAGAAATATCACGCACAACAGCGGTGAACATGACGGCATCCGGGGTACGGATTTCATTGATTGAAAGGTCGATGGGAAGACGTGATCCATCCTTACGTACCGCCTCTATTTCCCTTCCGATTCCAATTACTTTTGGGATGCCTGTTTTTAGATAACGCCTGATAAAACTATCATGATTGGGTCGTAGCTCCGGGGGAACAAGGATTCGTACATTCTTTCCATCTAATTCACCGGGGTCGTAGCCGAAGATTTTTTCTGTAGCCGGGTTTACCGATAATATTTTTCCACTTGAATCAGCCGTAACAATGGCATCAATTACTCCGTTAAAAAGTGCGGAAAGCTTGGCCTCACGATCTTCAAGAGATTTCTGAGCCATTTTTTTTTCGGTGATGTCACTTTTGATAGCAATAAAGTTGCTGACCTTGCCCCGCCCATCAAGAACCGGGGTTATGCTCTGCTCTTCGTAGTATGTTTCCCCGTTTTTACGCCGATTTATAAGTTCTCCGGTCCATGATTTCCCGGCAAGGATTGTAGACCATAATTTTTTATAGAACGCAGGTGGTTGTTTTCCTGATTTGAGAATTTTCAGGGTTTTCCCGTATACTTCGTCGAAATTATATCCGGTCATGGAGGTGAAGGCTTTGTTAATCCAGTGCACCCGCCCTAAATTGTCCAGAATGACAATGGCATCGGCAGCAGCAGAAAGGGCGGCACCTTGAATTCGAAACTCAGCCAGTTCTTTTTCCTGTGACGAGTCACGGGCGATGATGATAGTTGTAGGTGGACCCTCCAGCGATTGGAGATATTGAACCTTAACAACAAAAGGGATGTTCTCGGGTCCGAATGTGTAATTTCCCTGTTGTGAGCTTTGATTGCGCAAAGCAACAGAAAGAGGATGGGCTTCTGGAGGAAGTTTCTGCTCCCGTTGGTAGAGTGGAAACAATTCTGTGACCGGTTTACCCATAATAAATATGCGTTTTAAGCCGATCAACCGTGCAAAGCTATCATTACACCATTTGGTATTACCTTGATCGTCGGTCCAAAGAATTGCCTCATCAATTGAGCTGAGCACTGCTTCAAGCCGCCCGATTACAGAACGGAGTTCTATAATCAGTTCATCCCTTCCTTTCATGGTATTAGCCTTCTTGCCGGAATGTTATCTGTGCAGCAAATGCTTTTCGGCCATCAATATTTCCGCTCAATATGTAATGGTCTGCAAGTACAACAGAACCGTCCTCTTTCACTATTTCAAGGTCGAGGTGCTGCCCCAGCAAGGATGCCTTTCCGGTTGATGCATAAGCCGAAAATCCTAATTGATGAGCATCGCGCAGGGCGGAAGGGATTATGGTCGTCAGCGATTTACCTATAAGGTCAGATTCGATCCAGCCGAATTCAGCTGTGAAAGGGCCGTTTATTGCTGTGATGATTCCGTTAATGTTCGCGACAATAACTGGCTGAGCAGTGGTGGCAATCAATTCTTCAAAGGTCATAATTTGTTCCTGTGTGTAGGATGGTTTTATAATTCTTTTAACCATGCCACAGGGGGAGGAATTATGACAAGAGGGAAGGTGGTTGCCCCCAATAATATGTTGCCTACCTCTAAGACGGATTTAAGCAACTTGAAATGCTACACAAAAAACGGACACCCCATTTTTAGGTTAAGCAGCTAGTTGTTGTTTATGGTAATAGTCCTGCTCAAATCGCTCCGGTGAGACATAGCCGATCCCAGCATGTCTGCGTTTCCTGTTATAAAAAATTTCAAGATAG